>JBLMXA010000895.1:0-4897 GCA_050257515.1 Acidobacteriota bacterium
CGCGCTGATCGAGCGCGCCGAGAAGAAGAAAGCGGCCTGACCGGGGAGTCGGACCTCGAAAGTCCGATCCCGTGGTTTGCTTGACCGGCGCGCCGGCTTGGCGCCAAATCGCGGCAGTGGCCCTGGGCACGATGATCCGTCGCACGCGCGTCGAAGTCGATCTCGCGGCGATCGTCGGCAACGCGCGCGTCCTGCGCGCGTTCACCGGCAGCGAGCTGTATGCCGTGGTCAAGGCCGATGCGTACGGCCACGGCGCGGTCGCGGTCGCGAAGGCGCTCGAGGACGCCGGCGCGGCGACCGGGTTCTGCGTCAGCCTGGTCGAGGAGGGCGTCGCGCTGCGCGAGGCCGGGGTCGCGCTGCCGATCCTCGTCATGGGCCCCAGCCAGGTCGGCGGCGAGGACGACATGGTCGCCGCCGGGCTCGTGCCGGTGATCGCCAGCGACGAGGACCTCGCGCAGCTCGCGTACGTCGTCCATCGCCGCGGCACGTCGGTCGAGGCGCACCTCAAGGTCGACACCGGGATGAGCCGGCTCGGCGTGCCGTACGATCGCG
Organism: Acidobacteriota bacterium; assembly: GCA_050257515.1. GTDB lineage: Bacteria > Myxococcota_A > Polyangia > Haliangiales > Haliangiaceae > JABFXX01. The sequence goes on from JBLMXA010000895.1 coordinate 553, forward strand.
CGGCGTCGCTGGCCGCCGAGGCCGCGCGGCTGGGGATCCGGATCGTGGGCCTCATGACGCACTTCGCGTGCGCCGATGTCGACGATCCCGCGGATGCCTCGTCGATGACACGCGTCCAGCTCGCGCGGTTCGCGGAGGCGGACTCGCAGGTCCGCGCCGCAGGTGCGCCGGTGCGGGTGCGGCACGCCGCGAACTCGTCGGGCGCGCTGCTGTTTCCGGAGGCAAGGTTCGATCTCGTGAGGTGCGGGCTCGCGCTCTACGGCAACGGACACTGGGCCACCGACGCCCGGCTGCCCAACCCGCGCCAGCAGGCGATGCGGCTCGTCACCGCGATCGCGCAGCTGCGCGAGGTGCCCGCGGGCGCGACCGTCGGCTACAGCGCGACGTGGCGGGCGGCGCGCGACAGCCGGGTCGCGGTGCTGCCGTGCGGCTACGCCGACGGCTTGCCGCGGCGCGCCTCGGGCCACGCCCACGCCGCGCTGCGCGGCCACCGGGTGCCGCTCGTCGGGCTGATCTCGATGGACATCGCGATCGCCGACGTCACCGACGTCCCCGGCGCCACGGTCGGCGACGCGGTCGTGCTGCTCGGGCGCGCGAGCGGTGGCCAGACGATCGCGACCGCGGAGTACGCGGCGTGGTCGGGGCTGACCGAGTACGAGGTCACCTGCGGCATGTCCAAGCGGGTGCCGCGCACGTACGTGGAGGCGGCGTGAGCGGCCCGCACCATCCCGGCGACGAGGAGACCACGAACGTGGCGCCGCTCGGCCCGGGCGCGCGGCCGCCGCCGCCGCCGCCGCCCGATGCCGAGCCGCCGCCGGAGCCGCCCGCCGGTGGGGCCAAGCCACCGACGGTCGGCCGCGCGGTGCTCGCCGGCGTCAAGGACGCGGGCGCGCCGCTGTACCGGCTGCTCGACGTCGTCGGCGGCCACCTGATCCTCGTCGGCCGCGCGTTCGCGTGGCTCGTGAGGCCTCCGTTCCGCTCGCAGAACTACCTCGAGGCCGCCGAGTACATCGGCTTCGGCAGCCTGCCGATCATCTTGCTCGTCGGCGCGTTCACCGGCATGGTGCTGTCGCTGCAGTCGGTCAACGCGTTCCGCCAGTTCGGCCTCGAGTCGTTCGCCGGCGGCACCACCGGCAAGGCGCTCGCGATCGAGCTCGCGCCGGTGCTGACGTCGCTGATGCTCGCCGGCCGCGCCGGCGCCGGCATCGCGACCGAGATCGGCACGATGCGGATCACCGAGCAGATCGACGCGCTCGAGTCGATGGCCGTCAACCCGGTGCAGTACCTCGTGCTGCCGCGCATCGTCGCGTCGATGATCGTGACGCCGATCCTGTCGCTGCTGTTCTTCGTGATCGGCATGGGCGGCGCGTACCTGGTCGCGGTGATCGGCGAGCACGTCGATCAGGGCCAGTGGATGGCGAACCTGCAGGACATCGTGCAGACCCAGGACGTCCTGCAGGGCTTCATCAAGGCGATCTTCTTCGGCTTCATGGTCTCGCTCGTCGGCTGCTACCAGGGCTTCCACGCGACCGGCGGCGGCCGGGGCGTCGGGATCGGCACCACGCGCGCGGTCGTGATCGCCTCGGTGGCGACGCTGGTGATGGACTACTTCCTGTCGGATATCCTGCTGACGCTGATGCCGACGACGCGGGGCGGTCCGTAGATGAGGAAGCCAGGCCCAGGCCAGGCGTGGTGGCGGGGGAAGGGGGCGCTCGCATCGGAGGCCGAGCGCAGCGAGGACCTCCGATGAAGGGGATATCGGCGGGCGTCCGCGTCGCGATCCTGTTCCTGCTGCTGCTGATCGGCGCGTACATCGTGTGGCGCAACCTCGGCAAGAACCCGGCCGGTGCGAACAACGACGTGTTCTTCGCGATGTTCCGCGACGCGTCGGGCCTGCCGAAGGCGAGCAAGGTCGTCGTCGCCGGCCTGCCGGAGGGCGAGGTGACCGGTCTCGAGGTCGAGGGCCGCTACGCGCGCGTCACGTTCAAGCTGTCGAAGGACATCCACGTGTGGTCGAGCGCGACCGTGATCAAGAAGGCGACGTCGCTGCTCGGCGAGAACTACCTCGAGGTCGATCCCGGCGAGAAGGTCCGCCAGGGCCCGGACGGCAAGCCCGAGGAGTTCACGCGGCTCGGCCACGAGTGTCCCGGCTACGACTCCGACGACAAGGCCAAGCGCGACGCCTGCCGCGAGATCCGCAACGTCGTCGAGGCGACGACGCCCGACCAGCTGCTCCACCGCATCGAGCAGACGCTGCCGAACGTCGACCGCGTGCTCGACAGCGTGCGCGACCTGTCGGAGGACCTGCGCCGCGTCGTCAACGGGCCGCTCAACTCGGTCGCGACGCGTGTCGATGGCATCGTCCAGAAGAACGCCGATGCGGTGAACGACATCATCGCGCGCGCCGACCGGGCCTCGAAGAACATCGAGGCGATCAGCGACCAGCTGCGCGGCCTGTCGAACGACGCCGATCCGAAGGTCAAGCAGCTCCTCGACAACCTCGATCAGGCGAGCGCCGACGCGAAGGATCTCGTCGCGACCGCGAAGAAGGAGCTGCAGGACACCGGCGACAAGCTGCGCAGCAAGCTCGACCACCTCGACGGCGTGATCGACAACACGAAGTCGATCACGAAGAAGATCGATGATGGCACCGGCACGCTCGGCCAGCTCGTCAACAACCCCGCGATCGCCGACAACGTCGAGCAGATCACCGACGATGCGAAGGGCTTCCTCGGGACCTTGTTCGGGCTCAAGGCGTACGTCGGGCTGCGCAGCGAGTACAACTTCGGCGCCGGGCTCGCGCGCCACTACATCTCGGTCGAGCTGCACACGCGCCCGGACAAGTACTACCTGATCGAGCTCGAGAAGGGCCCGCGCGGCGACTACCCGGACGTCTCGCTGACGTTCGATCCGACGATCGATCCGAACCACTGGATCCGCCGCGCCGTGATCGAGGACCACTTCCGGTTCACGTTCCAGTTCGCGAAGCGGTTCGCCTGGCTCACGCTCCGCTATGGCCTCAAGGAGTCGACCGGCGGCATCGGCGCGGACGCCGACTTCTCGTGGTGGGATCGCGACCTGCGCCTGTCCGCCGACGTGTTCGACGCGACCTGGGACAAGTACCCGCGCGTCAAGCTGACCGCCGCCTACGAGATGTTCCGCCACATCTACATCCTCGGCGGCGTCGACGAGCTGCTCAACACGCCCGAGAACCTGCCGATCGTCACCGGCAACTCCGGCGTGCCGACCCAGTTCTCGACGTTCCGCTACGGCCGCGACTACTTCCTCGGCGGCATGCTGCGCTTCAACGACGAGGATCTCGCGGCGCTGCTGACGGTCGGCGGCTCGGCGATCGCAGGCGCTGCGGGCAAGTAGCGCTCGCCCGCGCAGGATCCGCGCAGATTCACGGCGCGCGGCGTCACATGAAGGCGACGATGAACAGCAGGGCTGTCGCGATGATGAACGCGGCGAGCAGCGCCATCGTCCATTCGGCCTGTAGCTTGTCGCTCGCGAGATGGTCGCCGTGGTGCGGGAATTCGTCGATGGAGACCGCCATGGATGCCTCCTGCTCTGGGAGGCATTGCATACGGCGCGCCGTCAGCGATTGTTCGCGATCCGGACGCGGGCGATCAGCTCGCGCAGCTCGGCGTCGTCGACGGCCTCGGCCTCGTGGATGATCTGCTCGCGCGCGAGGCCGGTCGCGGGCTCGGTAGCCGGGCGCGGCGGTTGCGCGGGCCGCGGGGCGGGCTTGCGGGGCAGCGCGGTGCCGCGGCCGGAGGCGAGCTTGAAGCGCAGCTCGTCGAACAGGCGCGGCTCGCCGAGGCGTTCGACCAGGCCGCTGAAGATCTGCGTGCGGAGCAGGTTGAGCTCCTGCATCCACGCGCTCGACGCGACCTCGACGACCAGGACGCGGTCGAAGACGCCGGACGGGCGGGTGCGGGCGCTGATCTTGGGGCCCACCAGGTCGGCCCACTCGGTGAGCAGGCGGCTGGCGCGGATCTCGTCGGTGATGCCGCGGAACGCGAGGGCGGCGCCGACCGCGGCGGCGGCGGTGCGTGGCTCGAGCGCGCGCGGGGGGCGGACCGCGCTGCTGGCGCGCGGGCGCTTCGGTGGCCCCGGCGGGGTCACGCCGCGGACCTCGCCACGTGCGCCATCGGAGTCACGACGCCCGCAGGCGGCGGATCAGCTCGCGGAGCCGGCGGTCGCCGTCGCCGTCGCGGCTGACGAAGCGCAGGCCGGAGCCGCCGGAGGGAACGTGGTAGGAGACGCGGCCCGCGATCGCGATCGGGGCGGCGGCGCCGGGCGGGGTGACCTCGAGCGTCAGCTCGGTGTCGATCGGCAGCGG
>JBLMXA010000896.1:0-6656 GCA_050257515.1 Acidobacteriota bacterium
GGAACGTGACGATGGCGGTGCCGATCGAGGCCGGGCGCCAGGCCATCGCGGGGCCGAGGGCGCTGACGGGGTCCGGCGACAAGGGGCCCGCCGTCGTGATCGTCGTTGGTGCCGCCGCGAAGCCGGCGGTCGGCTGGAAGATCGGCGGGGTGGCCGCGGCGACGATCTGGCCGGCGGACGTCCCGGAGTGGGCGAAGGCCGCGCCGCACGTGAAGGCGAAGGCTGCGAAGGCAGGCGCGATCGAGCTCGATGGAACAACCGGCACCGCCGCGACGTTGTTCGTGATCGTCCGGAAATAATCGCTCGCGGACTCGGTGCTAGGCTACCGGGCGTGACCGAGGACAACAGATCGAAGCGCGCCCGCAGCGAAGCGAGGACGCGCTCACCTTGGGACGAGGGAATCCCGCTACTGCGGGGGAAGCGCTGTGTCCTGCTCGTCATGCTGCTGCTCGCCGGTGTCGCGCACGCCGAGGACGTCGTCGCGTACGAGGCGGAAGGCCAGGCGCCGGCGGCCGGCGCCGACGCGCGAGTCGCCGCGCTCGACGACGGGTTCGCGCGCGCGGTGACCACCGCGCTCGCCGAGCTGGTCGCGCCGGATCAGCGCGCCGCGCACCGGGCCGATCTCGATCGCGAGATCATCGGGCACGCGCGGCTGTGGGTGAAGTCGTACACGGTGACGAAGGACGAGACGAACGACGATCGCCGCCAGCTCGTTTTGAGCGTGCGCATCGATCGCGACAAGCTGCGCGCGCGGCTCGGCGAGCTCGGCATCGCGACCGCCGACACCGGCCCGGCGGAGTCGCAGGCCCCGGGCGCGCGGCCGGCGGTGATCCTGCTGCGCGTCGCGACGCCGCGAGGCGTGCGCGCCGACTGGGGCGACGCCGCCGACAAGGACACCCCGGGCCTCGGCGTGCTGAGCCAGGCGCTGCGCGACGCCGGCTTCGCGGTCAAGAAGGCGCCCGGCGCCGGCGCCGCGCCCGCCGCGACCGGCGACCTGCCGCTCGATGACGACGCGAGCGACCCGCTCGCCGACGCCGCGAAGGCGGAGCTCGTCGCGATCGCCGGCGTCACGGTCGGCCCGAGCGTGCCGGTGCGCGGCCAGCTCCAGCCGGCGGCGCTGGTCACCGCGCACGTCAAGCTGATCGAGCGCAAGGGCCACGCGGTGGTCGGGCAGGGCGCCGCGATCGCCGCGGCGCGCGGCGAGGACGAGACCTACGCCGTCGGTCGCGCGCTCCGGCTCGCGCTCGCCGACGTGCTGCCGCGCCAGCCCGCGAAGCTCGCGCAGGCGGCGGGCTTCCACGGCGACGACACGCCGATCGCCGATCCCGGGATCGTGCTGGTGCGGTTGCCGCCCAGGACGCCGTGGCGGCTCGTGCTCGAGGAGCAGAAGTACCTCGCGGGAGCCAAGGCCGTGAAGGCCGCGTCGCTGCGCCGGCTCTCGCCGAGCGGCTGGGTGATCGGCGTCGCGACGACCGAGCCGATCGACCGGATCGCGGCGATCGCGCGCAAGCCGCCGACCGCCGACTCGACGCCGACGGTGAAGATCGCGAACAGCATCGTCGAGGTCAGCCTCACGGGATCTCCATGAAGCTCGTGCTCGTGCTCGTGCTCGTGCTCGTGGTCGATCTGCTCTCCGCGTGCGGCCCGAAACCGGGGCCCACCGGCCCGAGCCCCAACGACGCCGTGATCTACCTGTCGTCCAACGTCCCGGACGCGCAGGTCTACGTCGATGGCCGGTTCGTCGGCCCGCTCGCGGTCGTCCGCCGCGGCATCTCGTTCGATCCCGGCCACCACCGGGTCGAGCTGCGCCACGACGACTACTTCTCGCGCTACGTCGAGCTCGATCTCGGCCGCGCTCAGAAGAAGCAGGTCGCGCTCGACATGGCGCCCGTCCTGCCCTGACCCGTGTTAAGCCCGGATCGGGTGTCGACCACGGGATCACCTACACCGCAGAACACGCAGGTGATCGGCATGCTGCGCTGGCTGCTGATCGCGATCTTCGTCGTGCTCGGCTGGCTGGTCGTCAGCTTCCTCGCGTCCGTGCTCGGCCCGATCCTCGCGGCGCTCGGCATCGCGTACCTGTTGCACCCGCTGCTCGATCGGATGGCGGCGCGCGGGTTCTCGCGCGGGGTCGGCGCGGCGATCCTGCTCGGCGCGTTCCTCGCGCTGCTCGTCGGCGCGATCATGTTCCTCGCGCCGCGCGTCGCGGACCAGCTCACGGAGTTCTTCCGCGACCTGCCGAAGATGTACGACAACCTGAGTGGCTGGACGAAGCAGCACCTCGACGTCGAGCTGCCGCAGGACTGGAAGGCGTACCTGTCGACCGAGAGCGCGCAGGCGAGCGCGACCGGCCCGCTGCGCGAGCTCGCGAGCGCCGCGCTCGGCAGCATGCTGCACGTGGTCGGCGTGCTCGCCGAGAGCCTGCTGATCCCGGTGTTCTCGTTCTACTTCCTCGTCGACTGGCCGCACCTCGTGCGGCGCATCGATCACATGATCCCGCCGCGCCGCCGCCGCGAGGTTCGCGAGATCGTGCGCGACATCGACGCGGTCGTTGCCGGGTGGGTGCGCGGCCAGGCGATCGTGACGACGCTGCTCGCGATCCTCTACGCGATCGGGTTCACGGCGGTCGGCATGCCGCTGTCGCTGCCGATCGGGTTGCTCGTCGGCGCGCTGACCGTGATCCCGTTCGTCGGCACGTTCGTCGGCGCGTCGGTCGCGGTGCTCGTCACGATCGCGAACGGCGGCTCGATGCAGACGCTCGGCGCGGTGGGCGGCGTGATCCTGTGCTTGCACCTGCTCGAGGCGGCGGTGCTGACGCCGAAGATCGTCGGCCACCGGGTCGGGCTGTCGGAGACCGGCGCGCTGTTCGCCGTCGTCGCCGGCGGCAAGCTGCTCGGGTTCGTCGGCGTCGTGCTCGCGGTGCCGATCGCGGCGACCACCGCGGTGCTCGTGCGCTACGCCGTACGCTACTACGAGCACACCGAGTTCTTCGGCCGCGAGTCCGATGCCGACGTCGTGATCACGCCGGCGATGGCGCTGATCATGCCGGGCGTGCCCGGCGCCGCGATCATCGAAGATCACGCGGACGAGCACGCCGAGGTGCCCGAGGGCGAGATCGAGCTCGCTCCACCCGAGCACGAACCTCCGGAGCTGCCATGAGCGAGATCGAGATCGCCGATCGCGGTGCCGTCCGCACCATCACGCTCGATCGCCCGGAGTCGAAGAACGGCGTCACCGTCGAGATCGGCCGCGCGCTCGTCGACGCGGTGCGCGCGCCGGACGCGATCCGCGTGCTCGTGCTCGCCGGCGCGAATGGCGCGTTCTGCTCCGGCCTCGATCTCAAGGACGCGATGCGCCGCGGCATCGGCGGCGGGGCGGCCGACGGGCAGGCGCTGCGCGAGACGTTCCACGGCCTGATCCGCGCGCTCGTCCACGGCGACCGGCCGGCGATCGCGGCGGTCGACGGCGTGGCGGTCGGCTACGGCTGCGATCTCGCGCTCGCGTGCGACGTCCGCATCGTCAGCGAGCGCGCGCAGTTCGGCGAGGTGTTCGTCAGGCGCGGCCTGATGCCCGACGGAGGCGGCACGTTCCTGCTGCCGCGCATCGTCGGCGTCGGCCGCGCGCTCGAGCTGATGTACACCGGCGAGCTCGTCGATGCCGACACCGCGATGCGCATCGGCCTCGCGAACCGCGTCGTGCCGAGCGGCGAGCTGGCCGCGCGCGCCGCCGAGCTCGCCGAGCGCATCGCCGCCGGCCCGCCGCTCGCCTACGCGAAGATCAAGCGGGCGGTGTACGCGTCGCTCGACGGCGACCTCGATGCCGCCCTCCAGCGCGAGGCGGAAGGTCAGCTCGAGCTGCTCGGCTCTCGGGATTTCGCCGAGGGCCTCAGCGCGTTCCTGCAGAAGCGGGCGCCTCGGTTCCAGGGTCGGTAGCATCGCCGTCGTCGTCGCCGGGCGCCGCCGCGGCGTGGTCGGCGTCGTAGAGCTTCGCGAGGCAATCGAGCATCTCGCGCGCGATCTGCTGGTTCTTGTGGTTGGACTTGATGTCCTTCTGCGGCACGTCCTTGAGGGCGGCCTCGCCGCACGCGGCGGTCTTGCAGGCGCACACGGCGTCCTTGACCTTCGCGAGCCGCGCCTCCTGGCTGTCCCGGCACGCTCCGAGCGCGAGTAAGATCACGAACAGGCGCGACATCGCGCGCACTGTACAACACGCTGTGCGCTTGGCCACGCGCGACGTCTGCGGCGCTGGCGTAGACGCGAGAAATCGCCGAGGATCAGCAGATGGCACGTGCGCTCGGCTTGCTGTTGCTCCTCGTTCCGGCGCTCGCCTCGGCCGACACCTTCAAGCTGTTCGGCGAGCTCCACGGCGGTGGCATGTACGGCACCGGCACGTCCGGCGATCAGAAAGACTCCGCGTTCTTCGCGAAGTCGCCGCACGGCGTCTACGGCGCCGAGATCGGCGCCGAGCTGCTGTTCCTCGACGCGTGGATCCAGCACCACCAGTACACCGACGGCAGCCGGCTGACGACGTGGACCCAGTTCGGGCTCGGCGTCCACACGCTGTCGGAGATGGGCACGCCGGAGGACCGCAAGGCCCACACGAACGGCTACCTCGAGTTCTCCGCCGGCGTGTTCTTCGGCATGGGCACCGGCCAGCAGGTCCAGCCGCCGCTCGATAACGCGCAGATCTCCGACAAGGGGTTCTTGCTCGAGGGCCGGCTCGGCTTCGGCAAGCACCTGTCGAGCATCTTCGACCTCGGCGTCGAGATCCCCGTGTCCTACGGGTTCTTCTTCAAGAACGGCAACGGCGCGAACGCGAACAACACGTCGAACCAGTATCGCGGCGCCGAGGGCGAGGTGCTGCTCGCGCTGCGCGCGAACATCAAGCTGTTCTGAAGCGCTACGTGCGGCCACCCAGCCACGCGCTGACCTCCGCCTCGGTCATCTCCGAGACGTGCAGCGTGACCGACTTGCTGCGCGCCGGTGGTCGGAAGCTGCCAGAGACGCGCTTCGCGGTGATCGTGACTGCCCCGAGCGCTGAGCCGTCGCCGTCGAGGTGAAGCTCGTCGCGAGCATGCAGTGTCAGGGTCGTTCGTGGCGGAAGGGCGCGCAGCAGCCGATCGGAGCCCCATGGTCGACCGGGCAAGTTCGCCAGATCGACGTATGTGAGACCGCGCGGCGCGCGAAAGCTTGGAACGATGACGTCATCGTTGCGGTCCAGGCGGATCCGCAACACGCGAAGCTTGTCGTGGCGGGCGAGCTCGCGAAGGCCGATCCCGCGCAGCGGGCTGCACCCGAGCTCCAGGATCTCCAGCCGCGGAAGGACGGGGAGCTGGGACAGCGCGCGATCGTCCATCGCGCGCCCCTGCAGGGCGAGTGACCAGACCCTCGAGGCGTGCGGGCCCAGCCGTGTGATGTCCTCGCGAGTCCAGCACTCCGAACGCAGATGAATGCTGAAGCGCTCACCATCCTGATACCGCGGCGGAAGGGTGGGGCTCGTCATGTGAAACGGCGGGCGTCCCTCCGCCACGTGATAGAGCCGCTGCTCGTCAGCCGTGAAGCGGCCGCAGCACATCAGCTCGACGAGCGTGACGTCGTCGAGCGCGTCGAGGACCGAGACGTCGATCCACTCCGGGACGCGACCGTCGCGCCAGAGCACGTCGACGACGCGAGCTTCGCTGCAGTCACGAACTGCCTCGGCCCGCTCGCACGTGCTGTCCTCCGGATACACGACTTCGTCGCCGACTCGCGCCTCGCCGTCATACGAACGGTTCAGCCGGAGACGGTAGCGAAGCTCGTCCGGCAGCGGTTCCTCGATGAACCGACGCGCGAAGTCACGAGCGGCCATCGCCGCCTCTCGCAGGCGCGTCGCGAAGAGGTGCCTGTCCACGCCGTTTCCTGCTCCCAGTGTAGCTACCCCGCGGGCACGTCGCGCACGCTGATCGCGCCGATGGCCTGCTGGAGCAGCCACGTCTGGGGCAGCCACACCCACAGCGCGTCGTAGGTAGGCGGCGGCTTCCACATCACGGTCGCGCCGGCGAGCTCCTTCCAGCCGGCGAAGCGAATGCCGCTCGAGAACGGATCGACGAGCCACGTGCGCCCGCGGTCGGCGCGGTGGTGGCGCCAGTTGTTGAGCACGTAGGACACGGCGTGCTTCACGGATCTCGGCGATTTCAACTGGCGCGCGTGGTAGCGGTCCGCGAACACGCGGCCGCGGCGGCCGAGCGCGCGGTTGATGTGCCTCGCCGCGGACACCTCGAAGCCCTGCACGCCGCGCGCGAGCGCCATGCGATCGCGCGCCTCGGCGATCAGGTGTACGTGGTTGGTCTGGATCGAGATGTGGACGATCCGGAACCGGTGCAGCTGCTTCGCCGCGACCGACAGGGTCGCCCGGCGCAGCGCCTTGTAGAGGTCGCGCGTGCGCAGGTTGCGAACCCCGCCGACGATGCGCAGCGTGACGTTCACCGGGTGGTAGTAGGCGAGGTGTGGCCGCGTCTTGTGGCGCTCGCTCGCGCGCGGACCCTTCGGCTTGCGCCCGGCGCCGCGGCGCTTGCCGCCGTGACGGAACAGCTGCTGTTGAACGTGACGCTTGCGTGGTTGCCGCATGGCTCGCCGCTCTCTTCGACCGCGAGCTCGCCGACATGGCTCGCTCGCACG
>JBLMXA010000897.1:0-9889 GCA_050257515.1 Acidobacteriota bacterium
GCAATTCCGGCCGCAGCTCCGCGAGCCGTGGCGGTGGCTTTTGCAGGTGCTGGCCGATGATCGCCATCCACGAATCACCGACAAACGGAGGCCGCCCCACGAGCGCCTCGAACAGCACGCAGCCGAGCGCGTAGACGTCGCTGCGCGCGTCGACGTCCTCGCCGCGGATCTGCTCGGGCGACATGTAGCCGGGGGTGCCGAGCAGCTGGCCCGCCGCGGTCGCGCCGCCCTCGATCGTGTCGATGTCGGCGAAGCTGCCGCGGCCCGCATCGTCGCCGGCGACCCGCGCGATGCCCCAGTCGAGCACGTAGACCTCGCCGAAGTCGCCGACCATGATGTTCGCCGGCTTGAGATCGCGGTGGACGACGCCGCGCGTGTGCGCGAACTCGATCGCGAGGCACACGTCGACGAACGCGCGCAGCAGCACGCTGCGCGGGCGCTCCGCGATCACGTCCGCGAGCGTCTTGCCGGCGAGCTGCTTCATCACGAAGAACGGCTCGCCGCCGGCGTCGTGCAGCTCGTGTACCGGCACGATCGCGGGGTGATCGAGCCGGCCCTGGATGCGCGCCTCGCGCAGGAACCTCGCGATCACCTCGGGCGCGGCGCCCTGCACGCGCCGCCGCTTGATCGCGACCGAGCGGCCGATCTGCTCGTCGCGGGCGGCGACCACCTCGCCCATGCCGCCGCGGCCGATCACGCCCTCGAGCCGGTACCGCGCGAGGCTGGCCGGCGGCGTGCTCGTGCTCGTGCCCGTGGCCGGCGTCGCGGTCGCCACGACCGTGTCGTCGTTGTCCATGCCGCGATTGTACGTCGCCTCACGCACGCGGAACGAGCTGGCGCAGCTGCCACGCCTGCAGCTGCAGCGCGCGGTGGCTGCGGTCGCGCGCGTTGGCGATCCCGCGCGCCATCGCGATCGCGATCGCCAGCACGACCGCGACGAACAGTCCGAGCCCCGCGAGCGTGACGAACGGATCGAGGTGCGCGGCGCGTGCGTGGAGCACGACCGAGTCGCCGTCGATCGCGATCGTGGAGCGCACCAGGCCGAGCCGCTCGAGCGCGAACGGCACCAGCACCGCCGACGCGAACCCGAGGTAGAGCGCCCACGCGCGGCCGAGCCGCGGCACCATCGCGAACACGGTCGCGGTGACCATCGCGACGCACGGCGCGAGCAAGAACGGCGACGTCATGCGCGCGATCAGCGCGACGATCAGCATGTTCGCGGCCACCGAGACCCTCATCACCGTGCGCGACGAGTGGTCGTCGAGCAGGCGCCGCGCCGCGACCGTGAGGCCGACGAGCGCCGCGATCGGCGCGAGCAGCCAGCCGTCGCGGATCCCGGCGATGTAGAGCAGCGGCAAGAAGCCGAGATAGCCGAGCATGGCCAGGCCGCCGCGGCGCGCCTGCATGTACAGCGCCGTCCGTTCCTGCTCCGCGAGCTCGGCCTCGACCTCCGCCGGCATGTCGGCGGGCGGCTCGATCATCAGGCGGCCGACCAGCTCGGCGGGCTCGCGCGCGTGCGGATCGAGCGCGAGCGCGCGCGCGGCGGCACGCAGCGCGTCGGCGCGATCGGCGCTGGCGTCGCCGCGTGCGAGCGCCTCGCGGGCACGGGCGAGCTCGCCGCGCGCCAGCTCGCGGCGGAGCGCGAGGTCGCGATCGCCGTCGAGGAAGCGCTGGAGCGCGTCGCCGAGCTCGCGCGCGGTCGCGAACCGGTCGTCGCGCTCGAGCGCGGTCGCGCGCGCGCACACGGTGTCGAGCTCCGGCGCGATCTCGCGGTCGGGCGCGACGAGCGACGGCCTCGCGTCGACGCCGCCGAGCGCGGACGCCAGCCCGGCGTGGCCGCGCGGGTGCAACGGCTTGCCGGCGAGGAGCTCGAACAGGATCGTGCCGAGCGCGTAGACGTCGCTGCGCGCGTCGATGTCGGCGTCGCCGCGCGCCTGCTCGGGCGACATGTACCCCGGCGTGCCGAGCAGCGTGCCGGCGACCGTGCCGCCGCCCTCGAGGGTCTCGATGTCGCCGAAGCTCGCGGCCGACGCTTCGTCGCCGACGATGCGCGCGATCCCCCAGTCGAGCACGTAGACCTCGCCGAAGTCGCCGAGCATGATGTTGGCGGGCTTGAGATCGCGGTGCACGACGCCCCGGGTGTGCGCGAACTCGATCGCGAGGCAGACCTCGACGAACGCGCGCAGCAGCTGCTGGCGCGAGAACTTCCGCGCGGCGTCGCCGCCCGCGATGACGTCGCCGAGCGTGACGCCGGCGAGCTTCTTCATCACGAAGTAGGGCTCCTCGGTGTCGTCGCACAGCTCGTGGACCGGCACGATCGCGGGGTGGTCGAGCCGGCCCTGGACGCGCGCCTCGCGCAGGAACCGCGCGACGAGCTCGGGGTTGCCGCCGCGCGCCCGCATCCGCTTGATCGCGACGAGCCTCCCGATCTGCACGTCGCGCGCCGCGACCACCTCGCCCATGCCGCCGCGCCCGAGCATCGCACCGAGCTCGTAGCGCGCGACTCGGCGTGCGGCGCTCGGCACGCCTTCGGCCGCCTTCGCGCGCGGCCCCGCCGGCACCGTGTCGTCGCTGCCGCTCGAGTCGGAGGCGACGTCGGTCGGGTCCAGCCCGCTCGTGGGATCTCGGTCCATGCCGAGATGGTAACGCCGCTGCCGTCAGCGACGCGGACCGAGGCTCGCGAGCGCGGACCGCGCGTCGGCGGCGTGCGCGCTCTGCGGGAACTTCGTCACGAGCTCCTGCCAGGTCAGGCGCGCGCGATCCGGCATGTCGACCGCGACGTACGCGCGGCCGAGCAGCCACAGCGCGTCGACGTCGTAGCCGACGCCGCGGTAGCGCTCGAGCAGGCGGCGCAGGCGCAGCACGGTGCCCATCGGCTTGCCGTTGTCCCAGTAGTACTTCGCGACGTACCACTCGGTGTCGGCGAGCCGCTTGCCGACCTTCTTCAGGATCTCCTTCGCCTTGTCGCGGTACGGCGAGTCCGGATACTTGTCGAGGAAGCTCTTGAGCTCGTTCGCCGCGTCCTCGGTCGACGACTGGTCCTTCTCGTAGCTCGGCGGGAACAGCCAGAAGTCGCCGGGCAGCTGCTTGTAGTAGGCCTCGCCGATGCGGAACGACGTGTAGCCGTTCGCGACCATCTCGTGGGTCGGGTGGAACTTGATGAACAGCCGGTAGCTGTCGATCGCCTCGAGGTACTGCTCGGCGCCGAACTCGGCGTCGGCGAGCCGCAGCTCGGCGAGCACCGCGTAGCGCGAGTACGGGAACCGGCTCTTGATGAAGCCGAAGTACTTGGTCGCCGCGATCCAGTCGTGCTGGTCGAGCGCCTTCATGCCCTTGTCGTAGTTCTTCTGCGCCGACACCGAGTAGTCGACGGACCCGGTCTGGCGGCCGCCACACGCTGCGACGGCGAGGCCGAGCACGAGAAGGGCTCTCGAAATCATTGAGGTTTGCCGTTGGTACACCGCAGGGGCCCGCCGATCAACTGTGACCACGCAGGCGGCTGATCCGTTGTCTGCATTATAAGGAGGCATGCGCGCTGGCCTTGTCCTGGTCCTGGTCGCCTGCTCGGGCGGCGTTCACGAGATCCCGATCGATCCCGTCCCTTCAAGGATGACGCAGGCGCAGCTCGCCGGCCCGTTGTGCTCGGGCCAGCAGTGCAAGTGCCGCGACGCCACGACGTCCGGCCCCGGCGGCGCGGGAACTCCCGAGGCCGGCAAGAAGCGGTTCGAGATCCGGCTGCAGAGCGCGCAGGAGCTGTGGGCCAAGGTCGGCGGCAGCCTGCTCTACAAGAGCCCCGAGCAGGCCGAGCAGTGCTTCTACGTCGACCTCGCGCCGGGCCAGACGCCGGTGATGCTGCGCGCGTCGGACAAGAACGGCGTGTCGGCCGGGATGACGATCAAGGAGCTCGGGTCGAAGACCCAGAGCTGGTACGACACCGTCACCTTCAACTGCGGCGCCCCCGGCGTGTGCTCGCTCGACAACCTCGACCAGTTCAAGCAGCAGGTCGCGGCGGCGCCGCACCACGTGATGGACCTGTGCGGCTCGGTGAAGCTCAAGAGCGTCGACTGGGCGACCCAGCGCGGCCCCGACGAGCTGCACCCCGGCGAGCTGCAGCTGCAGCTCGTGCTAGACGTCTACAAGCGCGTGCCGACGCAGCCGCACGGCGATCCGTCGTGCGGCAAGGGGCCGCCGCCCGCCGAATGACGTACCTCTACCCAGACGACTACGACGTGATCGTCGTCGGCGCCGGCCATGCCGGGTGCGAGGCGTCGCTCGCGGCGGCGCGGCTGGGCGCGCGCGTGCTCGTGCTGACCGGCTCGCTCGAGATGGTCGCGCAGATGTCGTGCAACCCGGCGATCGGCGGCGTCGCGAAGGGCCACCTCGTCAAGGAGCTCGACGCGCTCGGCGGCGAGATGGCGAGCGTGATCGACGAGACCGGCATCCAGTTCCGGCGGCTCAACGCGAGCAAGGGCCCGGCGGTGCGCTCGACGCGCGCGCAGGCCGACAAGCGCCGCTACCGCGACGAGATGCGGATGCGGCTCGAGCGCCAGGTGGGGCTCGCGCTGTGCCAGGGCGAGGTCGCGCGGCTCGAGGTCGAGGGTGCACGCGTGCGCGGCGTGACCACCACGATGGGCGTCACGTATCGCGCGCGCGCCGTGATCCTGACGACCGGCACGTTCCTGCGCGGCGCGATCTTCGTCGGCGAGGCGAAGGGCGCGGGTGGCCGCGCGGGCGAGGCGCCGGCGATCGGCCTGTCGCACTCGCTGAAGGAGCTCGGGTTCCCGCTCGCGCGGCTCAAGACCGGCACGCCGTGCCGGATCGACGTCAAGACGATCGACGTCGCGGGCCTCGAGCTGCAGCCGGGCGACACGCCGCCGCCGAGGTTCGCCTGGGCCACCGCGGGCGCGCCGCCGCTGCCGCAGATCGCGTGCTGGATCACGTACACGAACGAGCGCACGCACGCGATCATCCGCGACGGCCTGCCGCGGTCGCCGCTCTATCGCAAGGAGATCGAGGGCACCGGGCCGCGCTACTGCCCGAGCATCGAGGACAAGATCGTGCGGTTCGCGGACAAGGACCGCCACCAGATCTACCTCGAGCCGGAGGGCATCGACTCCGCCGAGATCTATCCGAACGGGATCTCGACCTCGCTTCCGTTCGACGTCCAGCTCGCGTTCCTGCGCACGATCCCCGGCCTCGAGCGCGCCGAGATGACGCGGCCGGGCTACGCGGTCGAGTACGACTTCATCGATCCGCGCGAGCTGCATCCATGGCTCGAGACCAAGCGCGTCGCCGGCCTCTATCACGCCGGCCAGATCAACGGCACGAGCGGCTACGAGGAGGCGGCGATCCAGGGCTTCGTCGCCGGCGCGAACGCGGCGCTCGCGCTGCGCGGCGACGATCCGGTGCTGCTGCGCCGCGACGAGGCGTACATCGGCGTGCTCGTCGACGACCTGACGACGCGCGGCACGAAGGAGCCGTACCGCATGCTGACCTCGCGCGCCGAGTTCCGGCTGCTGCTGCGCGAGGACAACGCGGCCGATCGGCTGATGCCGGTCGCGCGCCGGATCGGCCTCGTCGACGACGCGCGGTGGAGCGCGTTCGAGGCGTGGCGGCGCGAGCTCGCGCAGGCGCACGACCGCGCGCAGCGCGCGAGCGTCGTCGGCACGGACGCGGTCAACGCGCAGCTCGCGCGCTTCGGCTCCTCGCCGCTCGAGAGCCGGCGCGCGACGCTCGCCGAGCTCTACCGGCGGCCCGAGCTCGACTGGCGCGCGATCGAGGCGATCGCGTCGGCGGGCGGGCTCGCGGCGGGCGAGGCGAGCGCCGCGGCGCTCGAGCGCGTCGCGATCGAGCTCGGCTACGAGGGCTACCTGCGCCGCCAGGAGGCCGAGGCGCACAAGCTCCAGCGCGCCGACGCCGTCCGCATCCCGGACGATCTCGATCTCCGCAGCGTGCCCGGGCTGTCGAACGAGGTCGTCGAGAAGCTGTGCGCGGTCCGCCCGCGGTCGGTCGGCCAGGCCTCGCGCATCAGCGGTGTCACGCCGGCGGCGATCGCCATCCTCCTCACGCATATCGGGCTTCACGGGAGGCGCCGGGCTGATGTAGGTTGACGGTCCTTATGAAGCTTCGCGTACTTGCGGTGGGCCTCTTCTGTGCGGGCGGCGTGGCGAATGCGGGTGGGTTGCTGCTGCCGGGCGCGGGCGCGGTGTCGACCTCGCGCGCCGGCGCGTCGACGGTCGCCGCCGACGACGGCGAAGCGATCTCGCTGAACCCCGCCGGCATCGCGAAGGCGCACTCCGGCACGGTGATCACGATCGGCATCGCCGCGATCGACTACTTCCTGTCGTTCAAGCGCGCCGGCAATTACCCGAACATCGCCGAGGAGTCGACGACGTACGCGGGGACGCCGTACCCGACGATGACGAACGACCCCAAGCCGCCGCTCGGCATCGGCTCGTGGCAGCCGGTGCCGCTGATCGCGGTCGTCTCCGATCTCGGCGGCGCGATCCCGAACCTCCACGTCGGGCTCGGCCTCTACGCGCCGAACGCGTACCCGTTCCGCAACTTCACGACGGTCAACGGCAAGCCGTGGGTGTTCAACAGCAACATCGAGGATCCGCCGCCGCCGACCCGCTACGACGTGATGCACGAGGAGGCCGCGCTGATCCTGCCGAGCCTCGCGGTGTCGTACCGGGTGACGCCGGATCTCGATCTCGGCATCCGCGGCTCGGCGGGCACCGCGAGCGTGAAGTCGACGATCGCGGTGTGGGGCCTGCAGAACCACGAGGAGTGGCAGCAGCAGGACGGGCTGTTCACGCTCGATGCGAGCGGCACGATCTTCACCGGCGCGTTCGGCTTCAACTACCGGCCGACGCCGAACATCGAGGTCGGCGGCCGCTACACGCTGCCGATCAACGTCCACGCGTCGGGCACCGCGTCGAGCGAGAACGGCCCGGCCGTCAACATCGGTGGCGCGGCGGTCGTCGTCACGCCGGTGCCCGACGATGCCGCGCGCTGCGCGAAGGGCGGCAAGGACGCGCAGCACCTCAAGGGCTGCGTCGACTTCGAGCTACCGCAGACCGTCAACGTCGGCGGCCGCTACAAGGTCCTCGACGAGGCCGGCAAGGAGAAGGGCGACCTCGAGCTCGACCTCGGCTGGGAGAACTGGGGCGCGACGTGCGACTACATCAAGGATCCGACCTGCCTCAACCCGAGCAACTTCCGCGTCGTCGTCGACGCGCAGGTCGGCACGCAGGCGCAGCCGAACGGGCTCGCGCTCAAGGACAACTTCGTGACGCACGGGCTGCAGGATGTCTACAGCGTGCGCCTCGGCGGCAGCTGGAACATCCCGATGGCGGATCCCGACACGATGATCGTCGCGCGCGGAGGCCTCAGCTACGACACCGCCGCGGCCAAGCCGGGCTGGGAGCGCCTCGATCTCGACGGCGCGGCGCGCACGATGGTCGCGGTCGGTGGCTCGTACAAGACGAAGAAGTTCTCGATCGATGCCGGATTCGGCTTCATCTACGAGGGCTCGCGCACGCAGAACCGCAACTGCGTGGTGACCGGCAACGCCGGCAGCATGGGCTGCGGCCCGGGCGGCACCCAGGAGACGGTCGAGGGGTTCGGCACGAGCGGGCCGTATCGGCAAGGTCCTGACCCGATCAACCCGATCGTGAACCCGGATGTGCAGGCCGAGCACCCCGTCAACGAGGGCACGTTCGACTCGCACTACCTGTTGATCATGCTCGGCATGAGCACCTGGTTCTGACGAGCACGTAGGCGTAAGCGTAACCGTAAGCGTAAGCGGCCCGTGGCAGCCGCTTACGCGTACGCTTTCGGAATGCCGGCGTGGTTTTGAACGTTGCCATGTCATAGTGAACGCATGTCCAAGGCCCTGGTGAAGAGCTCGAGCAGCGGGGGAGGCAGCGGCGTCGTCCCGGCCGTGACGAGCCTCGTCGTCCCGGGCGTCGGCCAGCTGATCAACGGCGAGACGGACAAGGCGATCGGCGTGTTCGCGGTCTCGGTCGTCACCGGCGCGGCGTTCCTGGTCGGCCTGCCGCTCGTCGGCGGGATCTTCGGCCTCGTCCACCTCGGCACGCACATCTACGCGGTCGGCGACGCGTATATCCAGGGCCGCAAGAAGCGTTAGTCGGGTAGACTGCCCGGAAACATGTCCGAGCAGTTCGATCAGTTCCGCGGCACCGACACGTACATCGCCTCCGAGGAGCTGCGGCACGCGGTCAACGTCGCGGTCGCGCTCGCCAGGCCGCTCTTGGTCCGCGGCGAGCCGGGCACCGGCAAGACGCTGCTCGCCGAGAACCTGGCCGCCGCGCTCGGCCTGCCGCTCGTGCGCTGGCACGTCAAGTCGACGACGAAGGCCAAGGACGGCCTCTACGTCTACGACACCGTGCAGCGCCTCCACGACTCGCGGTTCGGCGGCGACGTCGGCAACATCGAGAAGTACATCAAGCTCGGGCCGCTCGGCGAGGCGCTGTCGGCGCCGTCGCGCGTCGTGCTGCTGATCGACGAGATCGACAAGGCCGACATCGAGTTCCCGAACGACCTCCTGCTCGAGCTCGATGCGATGCGGTTCCGCGTCGACGAGACCGGCCGCGAGGTGGTCGCGCGCGAGCGCCCGATCGTGCTCATCACGTCGAACAACGAGAAGGAGCTGCCCGACGCGTTCCTGCGCCGCTGCGTGTTCCACTACATCTCGTTCCCCGATCGCGAGCTGATGACCGAGATCGTGCGCGTCCACCACCCCGACATCTCCGATCGCGTGCTCGATCACGCGCTCGAGGTGTTCTTCGGGCTGCGCGCGACGCCGAAGCTGCGCAAGAAGCCGTCGACGTCGGAGCTGATCGACTGGATCCTCGCGCTGAAGAAGGCCGGCGTCGATCTCGCGAAGGTCGGCCACGGCATCCCGTTCCTCGGCACGCTGCTCAAGAACGAGGCGGACGTCGAGCTCGTCCAGAAGCGCGCGAAGGCATGAGGCCGAGCACCTTCCGACGCTGTCGGCTGCGACCATCGCGACGCGGGCGCCTCGAGGCGTACGGCCGGGTCTCGCGCGGCGCGTGGAACAACCACGCGCCTCGCTGCGCTTCCGGGCGTGCGCCTCGATCCGCCGCGCGCCGCTCGGTCTCGCTCGACATCGTCGAAAGGCGCTCGGCCTGATGCTGATCGACTTCCTGTTCGAGCTGCGCAGGAAGAAGCTCCCGGTCTCCACGCACGAGTGGATGGCGCTGATGGAGGCGATGGCGCTCGGCCTCCACGAGAGCTCGCTCGACGGCTTCTATCACCTGTGCCGCACGCTGTGCGTGAAGGACATCGCGCTGTACGACGCCTACGACGAGGCGTTCCTCGCGTACTTCAAGGACATCCACCAGAGCGGCATCGAGCTCACCGCCCAGCTCGCGGACTGGCTCGACAACCCGCTCGCGCTGCAGGGGCTCACCGACGAGCAGCGCCAGGCGCTGCAGGGCCTCGATCTCGACAAGCTGCGCGCGCTGTTCGAGCAGCGGCTCCAGGAGCAGAAGGAGCGCCACGACCGCGGCAACCGCTGGATCGGCACCGGCGGCACGTCGCCGTTCGGCACCGGCGGGCAGAACCCGACCGGCATGCGGCTCGGCGGAGGGGGAGGGCGCAGCGCGCTCGCGGTCGCCGACCAGCGGCTGTTCCAGGAGTACCGCCGCGACGTCGTGCTCGACGTCCGCCAGATCGACGTCGCGCTGCGCGGCCTGCGCCGGCTCGGCCGCGACGGCGCCGAGGAGGAGCTCGATCTCGACGAGACGGTCGACGAGACCTGCAAGAACGCCGGCGAGCTCGAGATCGTGTTCCGGCCGCCGCGCCGCAACCGCGTCAAGGTGCTGCTGCTGATGGACGTCGG
>JBLMXA010000898.1:0-2901 GCA_050257515.1 Acidobacteriota bacterium
GGCCCGGGCGCGACCGCGTTCACGGTGATCTTCTTCTCGGCGAGCTTCATCGCCAGCACGCGCGACAGGTGGTGCAGCGCCGCCTTGCTCGCCGAGTACGCGTAGGTCTCGAGGAGCGGCAGGCACGCGACCGTCAGGTGGAAGACGCCCTTCACGTTCAGCGCGAGCACCTTGTCCCAGGCGGCGTCCGGGTACTCGGCGAGCGGCGCGCCCCAGTTCGCGCCGGCGTTGTTGACCAGCACGTGCAGCACGCTCTCCTTCTCGGCGAGGCGCGCGGCGAGGTCCTTGGCGCCGGCCACGCTGCCGAGGTCCGCGGCGAGCGCGTGGCACGTGCCGTGCGCCGAGAGCTCGCGCGCGACCTTCTCGCACTCGTCCGCCTTGCGCGACGCGATGTAGACCGTGGCACCGTTCTCGACGAAGCCGCGCGCGATCATCAGCCCGATGCCGCGCGACCCGCCGGTGACCAGCGCCACCTTGCCTTCGATCGAGAACAGGTTCTTCAACGGGTGTCCTTTCGTCCGCGTGAGGGAAGAGCCGGGCCGCGCGCGGTCAGAGCCGCTCGACCAGCATCGAGACCGCGCCGCCGCCGCCGAGGCAGAGCGTCGCGAGGCCGCGCCGCGCGCGCCGTGCGCGCAGCGCGTAGAGCAGCGTGGTGAGCACGCGCGCGCCGCTCGCGCCGATCGGGTGGCCGAGCGCCACCGCGCCGCCGTGCACGTTGAAGCGCTCGGCCGGCACGCGGAGCTCGTTTGCGACCGCGCACGACGCCGTGGCGAAGGCCTCGTTGTGCTCGAAGAGATCGACGTCGGAGATCGCGAGCCCGGCGCGGTCGAGGAGGCGCCGCACCGAAGCGATCGGCGCCTCCATCACCCACTCGGGACGCGTCGCCGAGGAGTCGCAGGCGACGATGCGCGCGAGCGGTGCCACGCCGCGCCGCTCGGCCTCGGCGCGCGACGTGACCACGAGCGCTGCGGCACCGTCGGAGATCTGCGACGCGTTGCCTGCCGTGACGACGCCGTTCTCGCGGAACGCGGCGCGGAGCTTCGCGAGCGCCTCGGGCGAGGCGTCGCGCCGGATGCCCTCGTCGCGGGCGACACGCGTCGCCGCGCGCCCGCCCGCGCCCGGCACCTCGACCGGGACGATCTCGTCGTCGAAGAGGCCCGCGTCGGCGGCGGCCGCCGCCTTGCGGTGCGACGCGACCGCGAGCGCGTCGGCGTCGCCGCGCGACACCGCGAAGCGCTCGGCGACGATCTCGCCGGTCTCGCCCATGTGGAAGTGGCCGTACGCGTCGAGGAGCCCGTCGTGCAGCAGCGAGTCGACCGCCTCGTGGCTGCCGAGACGCCAGCCCCCGCGTACGCCGCGCAGCAGGTGCGGCGCGTTCGACATCGACTCCTGCCCGCCCGCGACGATCACCTTCGCGTCGCCGGCGCGGATCGCCTGCGCGGCGAGCATCACCGCCTTCAGGCCCGAGCCGCAGACCTTGTTGATCGTCAGCGCCGGCACGGTGTCGGGGATGCCGGCGGCGAGCGCCGCCTGCCGCGCCGGCGCCTGCCCGAGCCCCGCGGTGAGCACGTTGCCGAGGATCACCTCGTCGACGTCGGCGGGATCGATCGCGGCGCGGCGCAGCGCGTCGGCGACGACCACCGCGCCGAGCGCCGGCGCCGGCAGCGCGGCGAGCCCGCCCTGGAAGCGCCCGATCGGGGTCCGGCAGGCGGCGACGATCACGGCTTCGGCGCTCATCCCGGGAAGCCTTAGCACGATCCCACCCGTGCGGCGCAGCGAAAACGACCATCTGGTAGCGTTCCTGCGATGCGCCTTCTCCGGCCTCTTCGCGGCACGCCGCGCGCCGCTCTCGGGCGGCAGTGGCGCCGTGCGCGCGAGCTCGTCGCCGTGCTCGCCAACGCGCGCCGGGCGTTCGCGCTCGTCGCCGCGACCAATGCGCGGCTCGCCGCGGGGCTGCTCGCGGTCGCGGCCCTCGACGGCGTGCTGCCGGTGACGATCGCGTGGGTCGGGAAGCGCATCATCGACGCGGTGATCGCCGCGTCGGCGGCGCGGACCCCGGCGTCCGAGCGGGTGGCGCTCGAGTGGGTCGCGCTCGAGTTCGGATTGATGGTCCTGCTCGCGGGCGTCGTGCAGGCGAACGCGATCTGCCAGTCGCTGCTGCGCTCGCAGCTGAGCCTCGTCGTCAACAGCCGGATTCTCGAGAAGGCGATCAACGTCAGCTACCGGCACTTCGAGGACCCGCACTTCAACAACCAGCTCACCCAGGCGCGGCGCGAGGCGAGCTCGCGTCCGCTCGACGTGGTCCGCTCGGTGCTGGCGCTCGGCCGGAGCCTCATCGTGCTGGCCGGCTACGCGGCGCTGCTCGCGGGCTTCAGCTGGGTCGCGGTGCTGGCGCTGCTGGTGACCGCGATCCCGCCCTTCGTCGCCGAGGCGCGCTTCGGGCGCGAGTCCTTCCTCCTGAGCCGTGGCCGCACCTTCGCCAACCGTCAAGCACACTACCTCGAGATGCTGCTGTCGCAGGAGGCGAGCGCGAAGGAGGTCAAGCTGTTCTCCCTGAGCGCGCTGCTCCTCGGCCGCTTTCGCGAGATCCACGAGCGCTTCCACCACGAGGACGCGTCGCTCGCGGTGCGCCGCGGCCGCGCGGCGCTCGCGCTGGGCCTGCTCGGCACGATGGCGCTCTACGCCTGCTACGCGTGGGTCGTCGCCCGCACCATCGTGGGTGGGCTCACCGTCGGCGCGATGACGCTCACCATCATCTCGTTCCGCGAGGGACAGGCTGCGCTCCAGACGGCGCTGCTGTCGGTCGCGCGGCTCTACGAGGACAACCTGTTCATGACGAACCTGTTCGAGTACCTCGCGCTGCCGGAGGACGAGCCGCACCAGCCCATCCCGGAGCTCGCG
>JBLMXA010000899.1:0-9340 GCA_050257515.1 Acidobacteriota bacterium
AGCCGGTGGTGCATGTACGCTCGATCGAACGGCGTCTGCGCGTGGAAGCAGCGCAGCTCGGGATCGAACACGGTGACCAGCGTGCCGAGCGCGCGCGTGAAGAAGTCGGCGTGATCGATCCGCTTGAGCTGCGGGTCCCAGCCGACGAGCCGGAGCCGCTCGGTGCGCGCGAGGTAGAAGTTCGCGACCTTGTCGCACACGAGCAGGCCGTCGAGCGTGCTGCCGATCGGCACGAGCGGCTGCGCGTGCGTCGCGAAGATCTGGCCGAGCGGCGGCCGGCGCGCGCGCAAGTAGGGCAGGTCGACGAGCTGGCCACCGAGGATGTCGATCCGCGGATCGCGCGCGAGCTTGCCGAGCGCCGGCGCCAGGCGGGTCGCGTTGTAGAAGATGAAGTCGTCGTCGAGCACGAGCACGTAGCGCGTGCGCACGCGGTCGAGCGCGGCCTTGCGCCCCGCGGACACGCCGCTGTCGAACGGCAGCACGATCGTCTCGACGCCCGGCAGCTGCACGGGCTGGCGGCTGTCGTCGGCGACGACGATCGGCAGGCTCGGGTACAGCCGCCGGATGCTCGCGACGAGCCGCGCGAGGATGGGCGGGCGCTCGAACGTCTTGACGATCGCGGTGAGCTCGCGGTCGAGCGAGCTGTCGGGTGCGGGCGCGCGCAGCGAGTCGAGCGCGCGGCGCGCGGCGAGCTCGCCAGCGACCAGTCCGCGGAACACCGGCGCGGCGGCGGCGTGGAGCGGGCCGGTCGCGAGGCGCCGCGCTTGCTGCTTGAGCTGCCAGATCAGGGCGTGAACGTCTCGGCGCAGATGCTGAGATCATAGTCGACGTTGGCCGTCGACATCGTGTAGTCGCCAACCCACAGCCAGTACGTCGCGTTCGGGTTCGTCGCGAACGTCACGAACTCGTCCTCGCCGAGCATCATCTTCGCGCTCGTCGCGATCGGTGGGTTCGCGATGCCGCCCTGGAAGATGTACAGGTCGAGATCGGATGTCGTCGTGGCCCAGTTGAGCCTCACCGAGACCTGCTGCGTCGTCGCGCCGGTGGTGATCTGGTAGGTATCCTTGTCGTAGTACGAGTCGACCTGCGTGAGGTTGCCGGCGTTGGTGCCCGACACGCGATAGTTCGTGCCGGCGGCGACCGTCCCCGCCGGCTCCGGCGCGTCGGTCGTCAGCGCCGTGAGCGCGTACGACGGGTTGTTGTTGTAGTTGATCGTGATGACGTCGTTGCCGACATTACCGGCGCCGTCGTTGGCCTCGGTGTAGTTCGCGGCGGCCGTGATCTTCGGGCAGCGCGTCGCCGGCATGTCACTCTGGATCTTGATCTTGTAGGGCACGCTCGCGGCGATGTCGCTGTTGCCGTAGGCCTCGGCACTCACCTCGTAGGTACCCGCGGTGAGGTGGGCTCCGAACACGGCGTGGTTGCCGATGTAGTAGCCACCACCGATGTTCTTCTGCGTCGAGTCGACGCCGAACACGCCGAACGTCGCGATCGTCGACGCGCTCCCGGACATCGTGATCAGCACGTCCGAATCGGCGGCGACGGTGAAGCGATAGTCATCGATGTCGATCGAGCCGTTGCTGGCGGCATAGTGGCCCGTGTTGACGACACCGCAGATCGTCTTCACCGTGCCGTTGAACGCGATCCCCGTCTCCTCGGCGGTGAAGCCGCTCGCCAGGTTGTAGTCGTTGGTGGCGTCGTGCGCCTCGGTGTAGTCGCACCCGTTGGTGCTCGAGTCCGGCGGCGCATCCGCCGGCGCATCCATCCACACCTTCGCATCCGGGTTGTGCTTGTCATCCCCGCACGCCGCAGCCAGGAGCAACACGAATGGGAGACTCCGCGAGAGCACGTGCCTCATGCGGAGAATGGAGCACGGCGCGCAGCAGGTCGTCAAACAACTCGCGCAGGCGTCACGCGAGGCGTGCGCGTGGTCACGGCCGCACGGGTACCCGCGCCTGAGCGAGCATCAATTGATGGTCGTCGTGCCCAGCACCGTAAGGCTGCTAGCAAACGCCTGCGCGACCGAAACCGGCAGAGCCTGGTTGTTCGTGATCTGCAGGTTGCCGCCGACCTCGGTCATCGAGCCGAGCCCGGCGAAGCTCGTCAGCTGCGGGTTGCTCGACACCGTGAGGTTCCCCGGCACCGAGGTGATCGGGCCGAGCCCCTGGAAGTCGGCGAACGAGTTGCAGCCGATCACCATGAGGTCGCTCCCGATCGCGGACACCTTCGAGAACCCCGAGAGATCGGGAAGCGCGGGGAGCGTGTTGAGGCCGAGCGTGCCACCGATCGTGGTCAGGCTGGCGAAGTCCATCGATGTCAGCGCCGGCACGACCGCGAACACGACGCTCCCGGTCGCGAAGGCCATGTGCGGGGCGGAGATCGACGTCAGCACCGGATCGCCCTGGACGAGCAGCGTCCCGGTCAACACGAGCGACGGCAGCTCGACGTTCGCGAGCGCGCCGTCGTAACCGAGCTGGAGCAGCTCGCTCAGGCTGGTCAGCACCGGCAGCGTGACGGTGGTCAGCGCCGGGTCTTGAGCGATCAGCAGGTTCGTGTCGACGGTCTGCAGCCCCTGCATCGCGACCGTCGCGAGCGTCGCGTTGCCGCTGATCTCGATCGCCTTGGCGGTGTGCAGCTGATCGAGCGCCGCGAGCGAGGCCAGCGCCGGGTTCGCGTGGACCGTGAGCCCGCCGATCGCGGTCAGGTTGCCGAGCCCGTTGAGCGACGTCAGCGCGGGGTTCGCCGAGATCGTCAGGCTCGACGAGTGAAGGTCCGTGAACGGCTCGAATCCCGACAGATCGGCGAGCGAGGCGTCGGCGACGAGCGAGATGCCGCCGAACGTCTTCAGCTTGCCGAGCGCACTCACGCTCGTGAGCGCGCCGTCGGCCTCGACGAGCACGGTCGCGCCGACCTGGTCGAGGTGGCTGAAGCCGTCGAGCGAGGTCAGCAGCGGGTTCGCCGCGACGATGACGTTGCCGGTCACGGTGTCGAGCGTCGCGAGATCCGGAAGCTGGGCCTCGTCGAAGTTGGTGATCAGCACGTCGCCATCGACGCAGCTGACGCCGTCGAGCTGCGAGAAATCGCCCGCGCTCTGCAGCGACACCGAGCCCTCGTGGATCGTGCCACCGCGGCACTGCACCGTGACGGCGCCGTTGCACACGTAGGCCGTCGCCGTGATCTCGCTGTCCTCGAGCGTGCCGTCGCGGTTGGTGTCGAGCCCGGTCTCGATCGCGACGCCGCCGTACTTGCAGTTCACGCCCTGCGGCTCGGGATCGATGCGCACCAGCTCGGCGTGGTCGTGAAAGTTGTCACCGCACGCGCCCACCACCCCGATGAAGAGGACCACGCAAGTCTTGCGCATGTCTCATCATACCGTCGACGGTGGGCGCGAGGACAGCTCGATCTCGCGGCCGGTGCGAGCCGCTTCGTGGATCGCCGCGATCAGCTCGATCGACTTGCGCGCCTCGAGGCCATCGACGACGGGGACATGGTCGCCGTGGATGTGGCGCACTGCATCCTCGAACAGCGCGGGATACCCCGAGCGCGCGGAGCCCGCCGGGTCTTCCGGGAGCGCGTCCTCGAACCCCCACGTCACGAGCTCGTTCGCGGCGTGGCCTCCAACCACGACGGTGCCGCGCTCGCCGAGGATGCTCAGCGAGCCCTCGAGATCCATCGGACGGGTCGCGGTCGTCGCCTCGACGATCCCGAGCGCGCCGTTCGCGAACCTCAGCACCGCCGCCGCGGTGTCCTCGCTCTCGATGTCGACGAGGCGCGTCGCGGTCATCGCGCACACCGAGCGCACCGGGCCCATCATCCACAGCAGCAGGTCGAGGTAGTGGCTCGCCTGGTTCGCGAGCACGCCGCCGTCGAGCGCGGTCTTGCCGCGCCAGCCGTCGCGGTCGTAGTAGTCCTGGCGCCGGCACCAGCGCAGCCGGATCGTGCCCATCACGAGCTTGCCGAAGCGGCCCGCCTCGACCGCGGCGCGCAGCCGCTGCACGGGGAGGTTGTAGCGAGTCGGCTTCGCGACGATCAGCTTGACGCCCGCGCGATCGCACGCGCGGATCATCGCGTCGGCATCCTCGACGCGCAGCGCGATCGGCTTCTCGACGACGACGTGCTTGTGGTGCGCCGCCGCGCGCAGCGTGTGATCGGCGTGATAGCCCGTCGGCGTCAGGATGCTCGCCACGTCGATGTCGGGGATCGAGTCGAGCATGTGGTCCATGTCGGTGAACCACGGCACGTCGAGCGTGCGGGCGAGCTCGCGCGCTCGATCGGGCTGGACGTCGCACACCGCCACGAGCCTCGCGGCATCGGTGCTGGCGAGCCCCTCGACGTGCTTGCGCGACACGCGCCCGCATCCGACCAGCGCGAACTTCATCGCGTGCTGCATCGCTCAGACCTCGAGCTCTTCGCCCTCGCGCGCGGGCACGACGTCGATGCCGTGCGGGGCGAGGCGGCGGCGGCACTCGGCGACGATGTCGTCGACGTCGTCGTCGGTGTAGTCCTGGTCGTAGTGGAACGTGACGAGGCGCTTGACCTGCGCGGCGATCGCGGCGGCGCACGCGTCCTCGTAGGACGAGAAGCCGCGGTTGCGGCGCGTCGCCTGATCGGCCGGGCGATACGTCGAGTCGTGAAGCAGCACGTCGGCGCCGCGGTAGTGCGCGATCGCCGCGGGCGGCGGGCCGCTCTCCGGGTAGCCGACGTCGGACGCGTAGACGAACACGCGGCCGGCCTCCTCGATCCGGAACGCGAGCGCGCGCGTCGCGCCGTGCGGGTGCTCGCGCGCGGTGACCGCGAGGCCCTCGGCATCGAACCGCTCGCCTTCGGGCGCGGCGCGGACCTCGAACCTCGCCGAGAAGTTCTTGAGCGTCTGCAGCGGCGAGAAGTTCGGGTCCATCTGGCCCTCGAGGATCGACTCGAGCACCGCCGGCGACCCCCCCGGGCCCCACACCGTGAACTGGTTGCCGGCGACGAACACCGGCGCGAAGAAGCCGAGCCCCTGGATGTGATCCCAGTGCGTGTGCGACAGCAGGATCGTCGCCTTGCCCTGGCCCTTGCCGAACGCACCGGCCATCAGCGCGTTGCCCAGGTGCATGAGGCCGGTGCCCATGTCGACGATCACGAGCCCGCCGGCCCGCGTGTGCAGCGACACGCACGACGTGTTGCCGCCGTAGCGGTTGGTCTCCGGCCCCGGCGCCGGGATCGAGCCGCGCACGCCCCAGAACCGGATCTTCATTCGTCCCCCAGCACGAGCTCGAGGCCCTCGTAGGCGCTGTGCAGCTCGAACTTGTCGTGAGCGGCCGCGCACGCGTCGCGGTAGCGCGACAGGATCTGATCGTTCTCGTCGTCGGAGCGCAGCGGCGCGTGGTGGAACAGGCACAGCCGCTTCACCTTCGCCTCGCGTGCGATCTCGATCGCGTCGTCGGGGCGCGAGTGGCCCCAGTGCGGGCGCGACCGGTACTCCTCCGGCGTGAACTGGGTGTCGTAGATCAACAGGTCCGCACCCTTCGCGAGCGCGACGACGCCAGCGCGCATCTCGGCGAGCTCGGCGCGCGCGGCCGGCGGCAGCGAGCCCTGCGGCGGCGCCTGCACGAAGTCGGTCCCGAGCAGCACGTCGGAGAACGGCGCGGTGTCGGCGCAGTAGACGACCGCGGCGCGGTCGACGTCGATGCGGTAGGCGATCGCGACCCACGGGTGGTTGAGCCGCGCGCACGTGATCTTCGCGCGGCCGATGTCGAACTTCGCACCCTCGATCAGCTCGTGGAACTTCATGTCGGCGCGCATCGCCGACAGCGGCACCGGGAAGTACGGCGTCTGGTGCTGCTGGCTGAACACCGCCTCGAGGTGGAGGTCGCGCTGGCGGGCGAAGATGTCGATCCGGTTGCCGGCCCGGTACAGCGGCGAGAAGAACGGCAGGCCCTGGACGTGGTCCCAGTGGGTGTGGCTGATGAGGATGGTCGCGTGGCCCTTGCCCTCGCCGAACGCCTCCTCGATCAACGACTTGCCGAGCCTCCGGATCCCGGTGCCGGCATCGATGATGATCGGCGCGGCGCCCCGGGGCCGGACCTCGACACATGACGTGTTGCCGCCGTACCGGTTCGTTGCTCGCCCGGGAACCGGGATCGAGCCGCGAACGCCCCAGAACCTGACCTTCATCGGCGGACCAGGCGCGAACGTAGCGCCACGGCGGTCCTGTCGCTAGAACACCTTGCGCGAATCGAGCAGGATCGTCACCGGGCCGTCGTTGACGAGCTCGACCTTCATGTCCGCGGCGAACTCGCCGGTCTCGACGCGCGCGACGCCGGCCGCTCGCAGCGCGTTAACGCCTTGTTCATACAGCGCCTTCGCGGCGACCGGCTCGAGCGCGCCGGTGAACGCGGGCCGGCGGCCCTGGCGGGCGTCGCCGTAGAGCGTGAACTGCGAGACCACGAGCACGCCGCCGCCGACGTCGAGCACCGAGCGGTTCATCTTGCCCGCGTCGTCCGGGAAGATTCGCAGGTTGGCGACCTTGTCGACGATATATGCGAGATCCGCCGGCGTGTCTCCTGCGCCGGCACCGAGCAGCACCAGCAGCCCGCGCTCGATCGACCCCGTGACGCGGGCCTCGACCGTCACGCTCGCGCGCGCCACGCGCTGGACCACGGCTCGCATGTGGCCGGAACGTATCGCATGTTGCGGGCAACCGTGGGTGGTTGCCGACGGTCCTAACGGCCGCTAGGATGCGCGCGCCCATGAAGCTCCTGATCTTGCTCGCCGTCGCAGCGTTTGGCTGCGGCAAGGAGATCGGGGACGACTGCATCGTCAGCACCGATTGCGACACCGGCGGCGGCCTCTACGGCACCGTCGCCACGAACCGCATCTGCGAGCTGTCGATGCCGAGCGGCTACTGCACGATCATGGGCTGCGACTACAACACGTGCCCCTCGGAGGCCGCCTGCGTGCGGTTCTTCAGCGGCGAGTTCGAGAACCGCCTGTGCGATCCGACGACCGAGGGCACCTCGACGTTCGACTGCTCGCTGGACGAGCTGTGCGATCTGCAGGGCCACTGCGTGCCGCGCAGCGCCGAGATCCGCTACTGCATGCGCAAGTGCTCGAGCGACGGCGATTGCCGCGACGGCTACGAATGCCGCGACCTCCAGAAGATGATCGACCACGGCGGCGAGCCCGTGCTCGCGCCCGGCGCGATCGTCGACGACCACGCGCCGAAATTCTGCGCGGCGAAGCCGGCGGCGTAGACTCGGAGTCAGTCATGAGTCTGCGCTCTCGCCTGCGGTGGCGCCCGCGGAGCCCATAGATGGGCATCGGCTCGTTCCTGCTGCGGCGCCTCGGCTCCGGCCTGCTGGCGATCCTCGGCGTGTCGGTGCTCGTGTTCGCGTTCCTGCACCTCGTGCCGGGCGATCCCGTCGACCAGCTCGCCGGCGGCGACGCGACGCCCGAGCAGCGCGCGAAGATCGAGCACTGCATGGGCCTCGACAAGCCGCTGCCCGCGCAGTTCGGCACGTTCCTCGGCCACATCGCCGACGGCACGCTCGGCCACCAGTGCAAGACCGGCGCGGACAACCGCACGGTCGCCGCGCGCATCGGCGAGGTGCTGCCCCACACGATCGCGCTCGCGATCTGCGGGATGCTCGTCGCGGTCGTGCTCGCGCTGCCGCTCGGCGTGCTCGCCGCGGTCAAGCGCGGCACGTGGATCGATACGGTCGCGACGCTCGCGTCGCTGTCGGTGATCGGGCTGCCGATCATGCTGCTGGGGCCGGTGCTGCTGCTCGTGTTCTTCGTGTGGCTCGGCTGGCTGCCCGGGCCCACCGAGACCGGGCCGCTCGCGATCCTGATGCCGGCGACCGCGCTCGGCCTGCAGATGATGGCGATGCTGTCGCGGATGACGCGCAGCTCGATGATCGAGGTGCTCGGCGAGGACTACGTGCGCACCGCACGCGCGAAGGGGCTCGGCGAGCGGCGGGTGCTCGGGCTGCACGCGCTGCGTAACGCGCTGCTGCCGGTGATCACGATCGCCGGCCTGCAGTTCGGCTCGCTGCTCACCGGCTCCATCATCATCGAGAAGGTGTTCGCGCGGCCGGGCCTCGGGCTGACGCTGCTCGACGCGATCACCGAGCGCAACTACCCCGTCGTGCAGGGCTGCGTGCTCGTCATCGCGGTGATCTACGTGATCGTCAACACCGGCGTCGATCTCGCGTACGGGCTTGCCGACCCGAGGATCCGGCGCGCATGAAGACCGCGCTGAAGCTGTCGCCGAGCGCGAAGGTCGGCGCCGCGATGATCGCGAGCTTCGTCGTGATCGGCATGTTCGGGCCGTGGCTCGCGCCGTACGATCCGTCGCGCGGCGTGCTCGCCGATCGGTTCGCGTCGTACTCGTCGGCGCACTGGCTCGGCACCGACTCCAAGGGCGTCGACATGCTGTCGCAGCTGCTGTGGGGCGCGCGCTCGGCGCTCGAGATCTCGATCAGCGTCGTCGCGATCGCGTCGACGGTCGGGCTCGCGCTCGGCACGATCGCGGGCTGGTTCCGCGGCGCGGTCGACGAGATCGTGATGCGCGTCGTCGACATCCTGATGGCGTTCCCCGGCATCCTGCTCAACATCGCGATCGTCGCGACGTTCGCGCACCCCGGCCTGGGCGTGATGATCGTCGCGCTCGCGGTCAACGGCTGGGTCGGCTACGCGCGCGTCGCCCGCGGCCAGGTGCTCGCGCTGCGCGAGCGCGACTACGTGTCCGCCGCGGTCGCGCTCGGCGCTTCCAACCGTCGAGTGATGATGAAGCACCTCGTGCCGAATCTGCTCGGTCCCGCGCTCGTGCAGATGTCGTTCTCGTTCGGCGGCGTGATCCTCGTCGAGGCGTCGCTGTCGTTCCTCGGCCTCGGCCCGCAGGTCGACTTCACGTGGGGCGCGATGCTCGACCAGGGCACGACGTTCCTGTGGCGCCCCGGGTTCCTGCACTACGCGTTGATCCCGGGCCTCGCGGTGACCTGGGTCGTGCTCGGCGCGAACCTGCTCGGCGACGGTCTGCGCGACCGCCTCGATCCTCGCCAGCGCGGCAGGTCGTGATGGCGATGCGCGTCTACGTGTGCCGCGTGCAGGATGTCGCCGACGGCGAGCTGCGCGCGTTCGCCGTGTACGGCGTGACGTGGCCGGTGATCGTGACGCGCGTCGATGGCGAGCTGATCGCGTGCCCGGGCTCGCGATCACGTGGGTCGTGATCGGCGCGAATCTCCTGTCCGACGGGCTGCGCGACCGCTACGACCCGCGCCGGCGAGGGCGAGCCTGATGCCGCTGCGGGTCCGCGTGTGCTGGCTAGCCGACGTCGTCGACGACGAGCCGCGCGCGT
>JBLMXA010000900.1:0-9301 GCA_050257515.1 Acidobacteriota bacterium
CACCGCCGGCCACGCAGCCGGCTCGTTCGCGGCAGGCGACATCTTGAGCGCCGCGCGCAGCACCGGCCAGCTCATGCCGGTCGCGAGGCGCAGGCTCGCCGACTCCTGGATCGCCTTCGCGAGCGTCTGCACCTTCGCGGTCGGCGCGAGCAGCGTGACGCGCGCGGCGGGTGCGTGCTCGCGCGCCGCGGCCGAGGCGCCGATCGCGATCACCGCCGGCACCGACGGATGCTGGCGCCACGCGGCGGCGATCGTCGCGAGCCGGCTGCCGAGCTGGTCGGCATCGACGACCACGACCTCGGGCTGCACGTCGCCGCGCGGGCCGTCCGCCTGCTGCGCGTCCCACTTCGCCTCGAAGCCGGCCTGGTTGAGGGCCTCCTCGAGCTGCACTCCGGGCCCGACATCGGCCACGGCGATGAGGACGCGCACGAAACGATCGTACCTCGCCGATCTCAGCCGCGCAGCATTTCGACCACGTCGTCGCAGATCCGGTCGACCGCCGCGCGCGCGGCCCGCACCGCGCCGGCCATCGAGAAGAAGCCGTGGATCAGCGACGTCTCGCAGTGATGGCGCACCCGGGCGCCGGCGCGCGAGAGGCGCGCGGCCCACGCGTCGCCCTCGTCGACGAGCGGGTCGTACCCGGCGGTGACCACGATCGCGGGCGCCGCGCCGGCCAGCTCGGCGTCGGCCCAGTACCACGGCGAGCTCGCCTTGCGGTCGTCCTCGGGGTGCAGGTAGTGGCGCTGGAACCAGTGGATCAGCGACTTCGTGAGCAAGTACCCCGTCGCTAACCGATCGATCGACGGCGACGTCAGCGTCTGGTCGACGAGCGCGTAGATCAGGACCTGGAGGTCGGGCCGGCGGCCGTTCGTGCGCCGCGCGTGATGATCGACGTGCGCGCTCAGAAATCCGCCGAAGCTGTCGCCGCCGACCGCGATGCGGGCACCGGCCGGCGCTCGCGCGACCAGCGCGTCCCACGCGGCGCACGCGTCGTCGATCGCCGCCGGGTGCTTGTGCTCGGGGCCGAGCCGGTAGCCGACCGACGCGACCGTGCAGCGCGTGCGCGCCGCGAGGTAGCGCGCCACCGGCTCGGAGCTCGCGATCGAGCCGATCACGCCGCCGCCGCCGTGCAGGTAGACGAACCAGTCGGTCGTCGCGTCCGGTGGCACGAAGATCCGCACCGGCACCTCCGCGGCGGTCGTGTCGACGATCTCGGCCATCGCGACCGGATCGAGATCGAGCGGCGATAACCCGGCCTCGGCGAAGCGGCGCGCGGCGACCGGCTCCATCGAGTCGAGCGCGGGCAGCCGCGCGAGCCGATCGAGCTCGAGGATCGCGGCGATCTGGCGATCGAGCGCGGCGTCGGCACCCTGCGACCGCTTGCGCGCGAGCATCCGCACGAGCGCGTCGTTGCCGAGCACGGCGCGCACGCCGGCGCGCATCAGACGGTCCTTCACGCGCGGACTGTACCTTGCGTATCGAGCGGTTTCGCGCGATGACCCGCCCATGTTGACGATCGATCTCACCGGCAAGCACGCGCTCGTCGCGGGCGTGGCCGACGATGGCGGTTTCGGATTCGCGATCGCGAAGGCGTTCGCCGAGGCCGGCGCGACCGTGTCGGTCGCGACGTGGCCGCCCGCGCTCGGCATCTTCAAGACGCTGCTCGAGCGCGGCAAGCTCGACGCCTCGCTGCAGCTGAAGCGTGGCGGCAAGCTGGCGTTTACGAAGATCTACGCGCTCGACGCCGAGTACGATCAGCTCGAGGACGTGCCCGCGGAGGTGCGCGACAACCGCCGCTACCGCGATCTCGGCGACTTCACGATCGGCGGGCTCGCCGCCGCGGTCGCGGCCGACGGCGGCGTCGACCTCGTCGTCCACTCGCTCGCGAACGGCTCGGAGGTCAAGAAGCCGCTGCTCGAGACGTCGCGCAAGGGCTACCTGAGCGCGGTGTCGGCCTCGGCGTACTCGAACGTGTCGCTGGTGTCGCGGCTCGCGCCGCACACGCGGCGCGGCGGCGCGTTCCTGTCGCTGTCGTACATGGCGTCGCAGCGCGCGGTGCCGGGCTACGGCGGCGGCATGGCGTCGGCGAAGGCGGCGCTCGAGGCCGACACGCGGCTGCTCGCGTACGAGGCCGGCCGCAAGTACGGCCACCGCGTCAACTGCATCTCGGCGGGTCCGTTCGCGTCGCGCGCCGCGAGCGCGATCGGCTTCATCGATCAGATGATCGACTACACGACGCGCAACTCGCCGCTGACCGATCCGATCACCGCCGACGAGGTCGGCCACACGGCGGCGTTCTTGTGCAGCCCGCTCGCGAGCGGCATCACCGGCAGCGTCGTCTACGTCGACAAGGGCTATCACGCGATGGGCATCGCGGTCGATCGCGAGAACCCGCCTAGGGCGTAGAGAAGTCGACCGAGGTGATCGAGGCGGTGCAGCCGCCGGTGACCTCGTTGCCGGTCGAGATGTCGATCTCGGCGAATTCGAGGTTCATCGCGGTGCCGTGGATCGGCGCCGTCACCGACGTCAGCGTCACCGTGCCCGAGTGCGCCATGTAGAACTTCGACGGCCCGGTCGTCGGCATGATGTCGGCGATGATCAGCGTGCACAGCCCGCAGCCGTTGTAGTTGGCGTCGGCGCCGGCGATCGTGTACGTGCCGGGCGCCGGCGCGCCCGACGCGAACGCGCCCTTGCCGGCCACGAGCTTGAAGAACAGGTCGTCCTTGCCGGGCGGCCCCGGATCGAGCGTGACCGTGATCGTCGTCGCGCCTCCGGTCGTGCCCGCGGTGCCGCTCAGGCTGCCGAGCGCGCCGTAGTTGCCCGCGATCAGGCACTTCGCGGTGTCGTACGCGTCGGCGGGTTTCGCATCGGGCGACGCGCTGCTGCCCGAGCACGCGACGACAAGGAGCACGGGCCAGGGGCGCATCCGGCGATCATACGCCCGCGGGCTCGCGCCCAGCAGCGAATAGAAGACACCGACCGTCAGCATCGTCATCGCCGCCACCCTCGGCCCCGCGTGCTCGGTCATGCGACCAGGCTAGACGGCGCCGGCGCGGTGGCGCGGCGCCTCACGCGTGCTTCGCGTGCCGCTCACGCGGACTTCACCCGCCGCGCTTCTTGCGTGCGAGCTGGTCGGGCGGCACCAGCGCCGGCGGCTTCTTCGGCGACAGCGCGACCGGATCGAGCTCGGTCGTGCCGCAGTAGAAGCACGCGCCGTTGAGGATGACCTCGTGCAGGCAGTCGCCGCAGGCGGTGCACACGCCCTCGACGCGCTCGCGATGTTCGCACTCGGTCCCCCGTTCCGCGTCCTGCGGTGAGCTCGTCGTCGCTTCGCCGCGGGCGAGCTTCGATCGATCGTCCTCGGTCACGCTCGCAGCGTAGCGCCGATCCGCGCGGCGAGCCCGGAGTCGCGCAGCGCGCGGCGCTTGCCGGCGTTGGCGACCACGCCGCGCGGCCCGCACAGCACGACCGACGTGCGCGCGCGCGTGATGCCGGTGTACAGCAGCTCGCGGGTGACGAGCGGTAGGTCCTCGTCGGGGAGCACGAGCGCGACCGCGTCGAGCTCGCTGCCCTGGCTCTTGTGCACGGTCAGCGCCCACGCGAGCTCGAGCCGATCGTGCAGCGCCTCGATCGCGAACGGCACGAGCGCGCCGGCGACCCGGAAGATCGCGGTGTAGCGATGGCTGCCCGTCCCGGCGAGATCGGCGCGCACGACGATCCCCTGGTCGCCGTTGTAGAGGCCGCGCTGGTGATCGTTCGCGGTGATCATCACCGGCTCGCCCGGGACGAAGTCCGGGCGCCCGGTCACCGTCATGCGATCGAGCGCCAGCTCGTGGAGGTGCGCGTTGAGCGCCTGCGAGCCGGTGGGCAGCGCGCGCGTGACCGCGAGGATGCGCGCGCGAGAGACGAGCTGCCACAGCCGCTCGAGCTCGCCGGCCTGCGCCGGCGCGACGCGGCCGTCGTCGAAGCGGAACACGGTGTCGTTCGCGAGCCGCTGCGCCTTCGGGCCGTCGAAGTGGTGCCACACCGCGGCGGCGACCGCGCGCGTCGTCTCGATGTCGCGCGCGTCGACCCACTCGACGCCCGAGAACGCGAGCGTGCCGGGCGTGCGCGGCAGCGCGAGCGGCTCGTGCTTGTCGACGAGCCGCTGCGACTCGCCTGCGAGCACCGCACCGGCGGCGGCGTAGACGGCACGGCCGCGCGGATCGGTCGTGTCCATGCGGAAGCTGTGCGCGAGCACCGCGACGCTGGTCCTCGCCGGGCCGCCGGACTCGGCGAGATCGGCGAGGATCTGGCCGGCCTCGACCGCGGGCAGCTGGTGCGCGTCGCCGATCAGCACGAGCGAGGCATCGGCCGGCAGCGCGTCGAGCAGCGCGTCGACGAGCTCGAGATCGATCATCGACGCCTCGTCGACGAGCACCGCGCCGACCGGCAGCGGACAGCGCGCGTGGTGTGCGAAGCCGTTGGCGCGCCCGTAGCCGTAGCCGAGGAGGCGGTGGAGCGTGACCGCCGCGGGCGGCCGCACCGCCAGCGCGCGATCGGCCTCGCCCGGCGTCGCGATGCCGGCGAGCTCGCGCTCGATCACCTCGCCGAGCCGGTTCGCCGCCTTGCCGGTCGGCGCGGCGAGCGCGATGCGATCCGCGCGCACCCCGAGGCGCGCGAACGCGCGGACGATCGCGGTCGCGACGACCGTCTTGCCCGTGCCCGGGCCGCCGGTGACGACGCACA
Source organism: Acidobacteriota bacterium (assembly GCA_050257515.1). GTDB lineage: Bacteria > Myxococcota_A > Polyangia > Haliangiales > Haliangiaceae > JABFXX01. The sequence goes on from JBLMXA010000900.1 coordinate 4,729, forward strand.
GCCGCCGCGACGCGGCGAGCTCGACCGCGCGGGCCTGCTCGGCGGACAGCGGGCGCGCGCCGGGCCGCGCCGCGAGATCCGCGAGCACCGCCGCGAGCTCGGGCCGCGGGACCACGTCGAGGCGCGCCGCGATGCGCTCGGCGACGCGCACCTCGAGCCGCCGCGACCGCTCGGTGTACAGGCAGCCGTCCTCGACGATCAGCGGCTGGCGGCCTTCGCCGGTGCCGATCACCTTCTGGAAGCCCGGCGCCGCGGTCAGCGCCGCGATCCGCTTCATCACGCGCACGAGATCCGCTTCCAGCCCGGCGACGCGCAGGATGTCGTGGACGAGCGCGCGCAGCTTGCCCTTCGCCGACATCTCGAGCGCGAGCCGCGTCGAGCCCTGGCGCTGCGCGATCATCAACGCGAGCACGAGGATGCCGAGGGCCTCCGGATCCGAGCCGCCGAGCCACGGATCGGCGCGCACGAGCTCCTCGGCGAGGTAGAGCCCCTCGTCGCCGAGATCGCAGCGGCGCGCGCCGATACCGAGCCGGCGGAACACGTCGGCGCCCGCCGGCGCGGCATCGATGCGCGCGCGCAGCGTGCCGTGCGGATGGAGCGGCAGCACCTCGCGCGTCATGACCCCTCCTCGATCCGCAGCCGCTCGAGCCACGCCGCCCACTTCTCGAGCCGGTCGCCGGGCGTGCGCACCGCGACGGTGACGCCGTGGCGCACGAACGCGAACAGCAGGCCGGCGAGCCTGCGCGCGCCGCACAGCCGCATCGCGGCGAGCGCGTAGAGCCGTTGCTGGATCTCGTAGTGGAGCTCGACGTGCGCCGGCGCACGCGCGGGATCCGCGAGCACGTCGCTCTTGTAGTCGAGGACCCACAGCTCGTCGTCCCACGCGACGAGCACGTCGATGAAGCCGCGGACGAGACCGGGCTTGCCCGGGATCGGGTACGCGAACTCGACCTCGCGCGCGAGCGCCGGCGCCGCGGCGAGCGGCGGCAGGGCCTCGCCGGTGTGCAGCGCGAGCGGGCGCGTCAACGCCGCGTGGACGACGCGCGCGGCGTGCGGCAGGTACACCTGCGAGATGCCGCGCGCGCGGGCGTGGTGGACGAGCATCGCGTGCACCGCCGGATCGGCGGCCCACTGCTCGGCGGTCGCGGATGCGCGCACGCGCGCGAGGTCGGCGTGCTCGAGCAGGTCGTGGAGGTAGATGCCCGAGTCGACGCCCGGCGGCAGCTCGCCGGCGCCGACCTCGCCTGCGGGCACGTCGGCGTCGTGCTCGGCGCGATCGAGCGCGGTCGCGAGCTCGGCGGGCCCGAGGTAGAGCGGGGCGGGCCGTGCCCGCTCCGCGGGATCGATCGCCGCCTGGTCGACCCCGTGCGCGAGCCGCGTGTACGACAGCATCGCGAGCCCCGCGCGCGCGGCGGGCAGCCGCGCGAGCTCGCCGGCGACCGGTGGTGCCGGCAGATCGAGGCCGGCGAGCGCGTCGCCGGGTGGCGCGCCTTGCGGCGGCACGAGCGGGCAGCTGACCACGTCGAACCGCTGCGGCGCGCGCGCGAGCGCCGAGACGAGCGCGCGCTGGATCGGCGCGTACAGCGATTCGTCGTCGACGCCTTTCTCGCCGTAGCGCGGCAGGTACAGCCGGACCTGCGCGCGCGTCAGCGCGACGTAGCCGAGCCGCTGGTTCTCGGCGGCGTGCGTCGCGTCGTCGGTGCGCAGCAGCGCGGGCACCGGCTTGCGCTTGCCGGCGCCGCCGTAGAGGAACACGTATGGCGCCTCGAGGCCCTTCGCCTTGTGGATCGTCAGCACCCGGATCGCATCGGCGTCGGTCTCGAGCCGCTGGACGTCGCGCTCGCTCGGCTGATCGCCCTCGTCGGCGATCCACCGCCGCAGCAGCACCACGAGCGCGTGCAGATCGCACCGCGCGCGCGCGACCTCCTCGAGCAGCAGCTCGATGACGTGCCACGTGTTGACGATCGCGCGCTCGCCGCCGCCGAGCACGAGCGCGCGCTCGGCGAAGCAGCTGTCCTCGACGAGGCGGCGGAACAGCGGCTCGTAGGCGCGGCGCGCGGCCAGCGCCGCCCACTCGTGCAGCCGCGCGATCGCCGGGTGATGATCCGGCGCGTCGACGACTTGCATCAGCTCGGTCCACGGCACGTCGAAGAACCGCGTGCGCAGCGCGCGCAGCCGCGCCGAGCGGTCGCGCGGTGCGGCGATCGCGGCGAGCACGGCGGCGAGCTCGTGCGCCTCGCGCGTGTCGAACAGCCGGTCGCTCTCGACGAGCGCGCACGGCAGCCCGCGCCCGCGCAGCGCCGCGGCGAGCTCCAGGCTCTCCTTGTTGCTGCGCGTCAGCATCATCACGTGCGACAGCGTGAACGGCTGGATCGCGCCGCGACGCTGCCACGCCGGCGGTGCCGCGCGCAGCCGCTCGACCTCGGCGCCGATCGCCTCGACGAGCGCCTCGCGATTCGCGTCGCGGCCGACCGCCTGCAGCGCGAACACGGTGACCGGCGGACGGCTGTCGCCGCACGTCACGTCGGCGGACGCGCGCACCGGCTGGTCGTAGCGGATCTCGCGATCGAAGAACAGCTGCAGCGGCGCCGCGCCGAGCAGCAGGTCGTTGATCGCGTCGACGAGCGGCGCGACCGAGCGGCGGTTCGTGTCGAGCTGGACCGTGGTCGCGCCGAGCCGCTCGAGCTCGTCGCGCGCGGCGACGTACGTCGCGACGTCGGCGCCGCGGAACCCGTAGATCGCCTGCTTCGGATCGCCGACGATCGCGAGCCCGCGCGAGCCCTCGGCGAGCCACGCCGTGCGGAAGATGTCCCACTGCACCGGGTCGGTGTCCTGGAACTCGTCGATCAGCACCCACGGCGTGCGCTCGCGCAGCCGCGCCGCGAGCTCGTGCCCGCGCGTGCCGTCGTGCAGCGCGTCGCGCACGAGCCGCAGCATGTCGTCGTAGTCGAACTGGCCGCGCTCGGCCTTGTCGCTGCCGACGCGCGCGACCACGTGAGGCAACAGCTCGCCGCACACCGCCTCGTCGAGCGTCGGCAGCAGGATCGCCTCGTGGAGCAGCGGCGCGAGCGCCGGCGCCCGCTCGACGAGCTCGGTCATCTTGACGCGGATCGGGTCGAGCGCGGCGAGCACGCGCGCGGGATGCGTCGGGCACTCGGCGACCGCGCCGGCGATCGCGTGGATGCGATCGGTGCAGTACTTGACGTCGCGGCCCTTGAGCGCGTGACCGAGCGACGCCGCGAGCGCGGCCGGATCGGAAAACCGCGCGCGCAGCCGCTCGGCGATCTCGGTGATCGCGACGACGTCGCAGCCGCGCCGCGTGCGCGCGGGCGTGCGCGCGCAGCCGAGCAGCAGATCGCGCAGGTGATCGACCGTCTTGTCCTTCTCGAGGAACGCGGCGAGCAGACCGCGCGCGGGCTCGTGGATCGCGAAGCGCTGCGCGAGCTCGGCCTTGTACGCGGCATCGAACGCGACCTCGTCGATGATCTGCTCCTGCTGGAGCGGGCGGCGGGCCGCGAACGCATCCTCGATCAGCACGCGGTGGCAGAAGCCGTGGATCGTGAAGATCGGCGCGCGATCGAACGCGATCGCGGACGCGCGCAGGCGGGCGCGCGCGTCGTCGTCGAGCTCCCAGCAGCTCGCGGCGGTGCTCGACTCGGTGGCGCGCGCCATGCGGTCGAGCAGGTCGCGCACGCGCATGCGCAGCTCGGCGACTGCCTTGTCGGTGAACGTGACGACGAGGATCTGATCGAGCCGCGCGCCGGCGAGGATCAGATCGACGACGCGGTGCTCGAGGAAGTACGTCTTGCCGGTGCCGGCCGACGCCTCGACGACGACGAACCGATCGGTCGCCGGCGGCAGCACCTCGGGACGCGGGTAGCGCACGATCCCCCCTTCGGGGATTCCCTCGTCCTGCGGTGAGCGCGTCCTCGCTTCGCTGCGGGCGCGCTTGGATCCCTGGTCCTCGGTCATCCGCTGCTCCCGAGGCTGTGATCGCCGGTCATCCGCTCGACGAGCGGCGCGAGCCGGCGCCGCGCGATCGCGGCCGCGTCGTCGGGCACGTCGAGGCCGTCGCTGCGGTCGAGCGGCCCGAAGCCGAGCCCCTCGGTCGGATCGCCGAACGCGCGCGCCAGCTTCTTGCCCTGCAGCGCGGCGACGAGCATCTCGAACGGCAGCAGGTAGCCGTGCGGCGCGTCGAGCAGCTCGCCGACGAGCTCGGCGAGGTAGGCGCGGGCATCGGCCTGCGACCACGGCGCGTGCTCGACGCGCCGGTTCGGGCCGTCGCCGGCGACGATCAGGTGCTCGTGACCGGCGGCCGCGAGCCCGGCGGCGGCGAGCACGACGTGATCGAGCGCGCCGCGCAGGTGGTAGTGCGAGCTCTTGTCCGCCTTCTTGAGCACCGGGATCACGCTCTGCATGCGCGCGCCGCGGCGCACGAGCAGCTCGGTCTGGCCGACGAGCGAGACGGTCCGGCCGCCGGACAGCTCGAGCTCGAGCGCGGGCAGCAGCTCCGCCCGGCGCGAGTGCGAGCGGCCGAACGCGAGCCGCGTCGCGGACCCGACCTCGATCGGCT
>JBLMXA010000901.1:0-4322 GCA_050257515.1 Acidobacteriota bacterium
CCGGTACGAGCTGGGACATGAGCGCCGAGCGCGCCGAGGACCAGGTGATCGCGCTCGGACCGACCGCGCTCAAGGAGCAGTGGTACGCGCCGTCGTTCCCGACCGGCCAGTTCGTCGTCGATGCCGGCAGCGGCCTCGTCGGCGTCTACCACCAGGACGCGCAGGCGCTGTGGCTCGACGGCACGGCCTCGACCGATCCCGCGCCCGCCGCCGGCAAGACGCTCGTCGCGTACAGCGCGCCGATCGGCGTGCTGCGGTTTCCGATCGCCGACATGCAGGCGTACTCGACGACCGCCGCGATCCCCGCCGGCACGATCGACGGCCTGCCGTTCGTCGGCACCGACACGGTCGACGTCGACGTCTCCGGCTCGGGCCAGCTCGCCGTGCCCTACGTCGACTTCTCGCCGGTCCTGCGCGTGCGCACGCACGTCACCCGCACGCCGTCGACCGGCACGCCCGTCGTGTCCAAGCGCACGACGCTATTCATGTTCGAGTGCTTCGGCGAGGTCGCGCGCGCGGAGAGCGCGACGAACGAGCCGAGCCCCGATTTCACGAACGCCGCACTTCTGCGGAGATTCGCGCTAGGAGAGACACCATGATCTGGGACATGTGGAAGCAAGGTTTCGCCGCGTGGGAGCAAGCGACGGCGCAGTACATGGAGAAGGTGCTGACGAACCCCGGCGTGCTCGGGCCCGCCGGCACGATGCTCACCGCCGCGATGAAGACGAAGGCGGCGACCGACCGCGCGCTGTCGCAGTGGTGGGCCTCGCTCGGCCTGCCGACGCGCCGCGATCAGGAGCGCGCGCTCCACAAGCTCAACCAGCTCGAGAGCCGGCTGTACGATCTCGAAGAGCGCCTGCACGAGAAGAGGGCGTAGCCATGGACGTCTCGCACCTGCTCGAGCTCGCACCGGCGCCGCGCGCGGTGTTCGACAAGCTGGCGACGCACCGCGACCGCGCGCGCTTCCAGGTCCGCGACGGTGCGGGCTGGAAGCCGGTGACGTGGGGCGACTTCGCGCAGCAGATCCGCGGCGTCGCGCGCTGGCTGATCGAGCACGACCTCGAGCCGGGCGAGCGCGTCGCGATCTACGCGCAGAACTCGGTCGCCTGGGCCGCCGCGGCGCTCGGCGCGCAGACCGCCGGCGGCGTGTTCGTGCCGATCTATCCGGCGTCGACGCCCGACCAGGTCGCGTACATCCTCGAGCACGCCGAGATCCGCTACGTGTTCGTCGCCGGCAAGGAGCCGGTCGCGCGGCTCGAGAAGGCGCGCACGCAGCTCGCGCGGCCTCCCGAGGTCATCGCGCTCGACTCCACGTCGTGGCAGGCCGCGCTCGAGCGCGACGTCGCGGCGCCGGCGGTCGTCGACGCCCGGCTCGGCGCGCTCGCGCTCGATCAGGTCGGCATGATGCTCTACACGAGCGGCACCTCCGGAAATCCGAAGGGCGTCCCTCTCACGTACCGCAACGTCGGCGCGAACGGCGCCGACTGGCTCGTGTGCAACGCGCCGCTGCTCGAGCAGGGCGATCGCGATCTGTTGTGGCTGCCGATGAGCCACATCTTCGGGTGGGGCGAGCTGTGCGCCGGAAATCTGCTGGCCTGGGAGACGTACCTGGCGACGCCCGCCGACGTGCTCGACGTGTTGCCGGGGGTCGCGCCGCACGTGTTCATGAGCGTGCCGGCGTACTGGGAGAAGGTCGCGCGCGCGATCGGCGTCTCCGGCGTCGAGCGCGTCACCGGCGGCCGCCTCCGGTTCTGCCTGTCCGGCGGCGCCGGCCTGAAGCTGGAGATCAAGCAGCTGCTGCACGAGCAGGGCGTGCTGATCATCGAGGGCTACGGGCTCACCGAGACGTCGCCGACGCTCACGCTCAATCGCCCCGACGCGTTCCGCTTCGACAGCGTCGGCAAGCCACTGCCGTCGGTCGAGCTCGAGCTCGCCGACGACGGCGAGATCCTCGCGCGCGGCGCGAACGTGTTCTCCGGCTACTTCAAGGATCCCGCGGCGACCGCCTCGGCGTTCACCGAGGACGGCTGGTTCTGCACCGGCGACGTCGGCCGGTGGACCGAGGACGGCTTCTTGCAGATCGTCGATCGCAAGAAGGACATCCTGGTCACGGCCGGCGGCAAGAACGTACCGCCCGCGAACATCGAGGCGAGGTTCGTCGACGATCCGGTGATCGAGCGCGTCGTCGTCTACGGTGACGCGCGGCCGTACCTCGTCGCCGCCGTGTGGGCGCGCGCCGACGTTCCCGCGGGCGAGCGCGAGCGCCTGGTCGCCGCGCGCGTCGACGCGATCAACGCCGAGCTCGCGCGCCACGAGACGATCAAGCGCCACTTCATCGCCGAGGCGCCGCTCACCGTCGAGGACGGCACGCTGACCTCCTCGCTCAAGCTGCGGCGCAAGGCCGTCTACGACCGGCTGCGCGGCCGGTTCGAGGCACTCTACGCATGAAGATGCCGAAGCTCGATCATCTGCGCGGTCTGCGGCCGCGAGGCCCGCTCGACTCGATCCTCGCGCTGCTCAGGCGCGCGCCGCGCGGCCCCGCGGTCGTCGGCGCGACGCCGCACACGGTCGTGTGGACCGAGAACAAGTGGCGCCTCTTGCGGTTCTCGGCGCGCGCGCCCGCCCGCTACAAGACGCCGGTCCTGCTCGTGCCATCGCTGATCAACCGCTGGTACGTGCTCGACCTCGGGCCCGGCCGCTCGCTGATCGAGTGGCTCGTCGCGCAGGGCCACGACGTGTTCTGCATCGACTGGGGCACGCCGGGCGACGAGGACCGCTACCTGACGTGGGACGACTTCGCCGGCCGCTACCTCGGCCGCGCGGTGCGCGTCGCGTCGCGGTTTGGCCGTAGCGGCGACGTCCACGTGCTCGGCTACTGCCTCGGCGGCACGCTCGCGACGAGCTACGTCGCGGCGTTTCCCGAGCGCGTCGCGTCGCTGCTCGCGCTCGCCGCGCCGATCGACTTCGAGCACGCCGGCATCATGGCGCAGTGGACGCGCACGCCGACGTTCGACGTGAACGCGCTGATCGAGGCGTACGGCAACGTGCCTTGGCGGCTCATGCAGGCGAGCTTCCATCTGCTCAAGCCCACGCTCACCGCGCAGAAGACGGTCGCGCTGCTCGATCGCGCGTGGGACGACGAGTTCCTCGAGACGTTCCTCGCGACCGAGCGGTGGGGCACCGACAACGTGTCGTTCCCCGGCGCGTGCTACGCGCGCTACATCGACGAGCTCTACCGCGCCAACCGCCTCGTCCGCGGCGGCTTCACCGTCGCCGGCCGCCCCGCCGAGCTCGCGAGCATCCGCTGCCCGCTGCTCGCGCTCGCGTTCGAGGACGATCACATCGTGCCGCTCGCGTGTGCCGCGCCGCTCGTCGATCGCGTGAGCAGCAGCGACAAGAAGCTCGTCGTGCAGCGCGGCGGTCACGTCGGCGCGGTCGTGTCGCGCAAGGCCGCCGATCGGCTGTGGCCGATCATGTCGACGTTCTGGGCCCAGCGCGACTGACGTTGCCCTGCCAGTAGGCCGATGTGCGCGCGCGGAGTCAGCGGTTGTAAGCGCAAGCGATCGCACTCGATTGGCGTTCGAATGAAACGCCTCGTCACTCCGGGCTAGGATCTTCGGATGCGTCGCATCCTCGAGATCACCAGCATCCTGATGTTGCTGTCCGGCGGTGTCGCTGTCGCGGGACGCCACGGCGGTGGCGGTGGCGGAGTCGTCGTCCGCGACCACCGCGGCGGCGGCGGCTTCGGCGGCGGAGGAGGCGGCGTCGTGCGCGACCACCGCGGCGGGTGGGGCGGCGGCGGTGGCGTCGTCGTACGCGATCACCGCGGTCCCGGCCCGGTCTATCGCGGCGGCCCGGTCTATCGCGGCGGCGGCCCGGTGCGCGTGAGCGGCGGCCGCTACATGTTCCCGGGCGGCGTCGTCCGCGTCTACAACCGGCCCGTCATCCGCGAGCACTACTACAGCTACTACCGGCGCCCGGCGCTGATCGTCGAGAGCTACGACCCGGTGCCCGGGTACGTGTGGGTCCATGGCAACTGGACGTGGAACGGCGTCGAGTGGATCTGGGGTCCCGGCTACTGGGCGGTGGGCGGCGGCGGCGGTGTGGGCGTGAGCGTCGGCGCGTCCGTCGTCGTCGACTGAGCGCAGCGGCTGGCGCGCGGGCCTGCTACTGTCCGCGCGCGATGGCCTCCGAGCTCGAGCTGTATCGGCTCCTCTTCGACGCGAGCCCGCGTCCGATGTGGGCGTTCGATCGCGAGACGCTCCGGCTCGTGCTCGTCAACGATGCCGCGGTGGCGCTCTACGGCTGGTCGCGCGACGAGC
>JBLMXA010000902.1:0-9090 GCA_050257515.1 Acidobacteriota bacterium
TGCGTGCTTCCTCTCATCGAATGCCTCTGAAGTTCATGCCGCTGGGAATCGTCCCCTAGTCCACGGCGGTAAAAGATGCGCGACCCTATCGATGTTGCCATTGGGGGTCAAGTCCCTTTCGCGGCTTGATCGGACGGCGACATCAAGGTCGACACACTGTCGGTCGCGAGCCGTTTTCCGACGATGATCCATGTCACGAGCACTCGACGCGCTCGCTAACATGCCCTTGTCGCGAGTGAGACGTGCGGTCTCTACGACGAAAGCGCACATGGAGTGTCAACAGAAATTTCCTTAGAAAACGATGATCAGTGGGTCACGACGACGCTGCCCGGTGGCAACGATCCCGGGCCGGGGCCGCGATTCGCTTCGATCGCGATGCCCGTGACGCCTGCCGCAACCACGGCCGCGCCGGCGATGACGTACCAGCGCGCGTACCAGGGACGCCCGACGTCGCCGCCGCCGGCCGCGAGCGCGATCTCGAGAGGCTGATCGGGCGCCGCGATGCGCGCGATCGTCGCCCCGCCGGCGTCGCGCGCGGCGACGTAGTACTCGAGCACGTACGGCTTGCTCGACGGCTCGGGCACGATGTGCGCGCGCCAGCGATTGCCGCCGCGCGGCGCGAGCGACGTCATCTTGTACGACAGCTCGCCGCGGCGGCGCGTCGCGACGACGACATCGAACACGTTGCCGCGCGTGACGCGCACCTCGATCTCGAGCGGCCTGCCCGCGGTGCCCGCAGTCGGCGCGGCGTGCTCGAGATCGGCGCCGGCGTTCGGATCGTAGCCGGGCACGAGCTGCTGCTTGAGCTTGTCGAAGAACGCGCGGATCTTCGGCGACCCGCTGGTGTCGCGCAGCTGGTAGCCGGGGTCGATGTCGAGGATGCGCTCGAACGTCGCGCGCGCCGCGCCGTCGTCGCCCTTGATGAACTCGGCGAGCGCGATCAGCTCGAGCGCCCGCAGGCGCTGGGCGCGCGTCGCCCGCGCGTCGCGCGTCACCGGCGCGAGCGCCTGGATCGCGCCCGCGTACTCCTGATCGTCGAACAGCTTCTGGCCGCGCGCGAGGAACGTCTCGATCGCCTGCGGCCCCACCGGCACGTCGGCGTGCACGACGGCACCGAGCAGCATCAAGATGATCAGCGCGCGAGCCATTGCACTCCCTCCGGCGTCGCGAACAGCGCGTCGAGCTTGCCGTCGTCGTCGATGTCGGCGAACACGACGTCGCTCGCCGGCGGCGCGGTCGTCGTCTCGGCGGCGAACGCGCCGGTGTCCTGGCCGCGCCACGTCGGCGCGCCGGCCATCGCCGCGATCACCGCGTCGGGCGGGCAGCCGTCGTTCCAGTCGGCGAACGCGACGCCGCTGGCCATCGGCGCGGGCTGCGGCTCGCGCACGAACGATTGATCCTCGAGCCGGCCGTCGCGATCGATCAGCAGGCGCAGGCCCGCGCCGGCGACCGCGATGCCGAGATCGGGATCGTAGTCGCCGTCGGCATCGGCGAGCGCGAACCGGGTCACCGCGAGCGTCACCGCCGGCACGATCGCGGCGCTCGCGACGAAGCTCCCGGTGCCGCCGGGATCGCCGAGCCACGCGGCGAGCGGCGCGTTCGCCTGGCCGACGACGAGCTCGGGGTTGCCGTCGCCGTCGAGATCGCCGAGCGCGAGCGCGCTGATCGCGGTGAGCTTGCCGCCGGCGGACAGCGCCGCCTTGTCGAGCGTGAACGTGCCGCCGCCGTCGTTGCGCCACAGCTCGAGCGTGCCGCCGCGGCCGAGGATGACGTCGAGATCGCCGTCGCGATCGACGTCGCCGAGCGCGATCGCGGCGACCGCGGCGCTGCCGATCGTCATCCCTGTATCGAGAAACGTCGCGTGGTCGCGGATCCAGATCGCCGGCGGTGCACCGTCGGTCGCGACGATCGCGTCGTCGTCGCAGTCGCCGTCGAGATCGCCGGTGGCGATCGCGACCGGGTTGCCGGGAGGCAGCGCCGGTGCCGCGCCGGCGACGAGCGCGCCGCCCTTCGCGTCGAGCTGCGCGGTGCCGCTCGCGGCGATCGCGAGCACGACGACGCCGCCGGGCCCCTCGCTCGCGGCGACGAGCGCGCTCGCCGGGCCGACCGCGCTGCCCACCGGATGCGGATCGGCGGCCGGACCGTGCGCGCACGTGTCGAGCGCGAGCGTGACATCGCCGTCGAACGCGAGCGTTGCCTCGGCGCGCGCGACCGCGACCCCGCCGCGATCGCCGCGCACCCACGCGGTCGCCGACGACGCGCCGCCCGGATCGACGCGCAGCGTCTGCGGCAACATCGCGAGCTTGCCCTCGAGCCGGTACGCCTTGCCGAACTGCCCGCCGCGCGCGGCGGTGTCCGCGACGCCGACGCAGATCGCGTCGAGCCCGGCCGGGATCGGCCGGTCGGTCGCGACCTCGAGCGTCACGGCGCCGTGGCAGCCGGCGAGGACCGCGAGGACGGCGACCGAGCGCAACACCGTCGCGAGCATATCAGCTCGCGGATCCGCGGCGTTAGCGCGCGACGCAACCGCCGCGGTGCGCGGCCGATAAGGCGCGCATGACCGACACCACCCTGTGCTTTCGCGCGAACGGCCTGCCATGGCGCGCGTGCTCGGCGCTCGTCGTCGCGTTCCTGATCGTCACGCTCGGCGCGTTCGAGGTCGCGAGCGACGACGACGTGATGCACGACCTGTTCGGGATCGCGTGCGTCGCCGTCGCGACCGCGATCGCGGTCTCCGCGGCGTACGCCGCCGCCGGGTCGCTCGAGCTGCGCCACGCCGACGGCGCGTGGCTGATCACGCGCTCGCTCGGGCGGTGGCGGCGCCACGAGCTCGTGCTCGCATGCGACGTCGAGCGCGTCGAGTACTTCGAGCCGCCGGGATTCGTCGTGTGGCCGAGCCTCGCGAGCACGCACCTCGTGCTCCACCTGCGGTCAGGGCGGCTGGTCGCGGTGGGAGCCGGGCTCTGGCTCCGCCGCGAAGACCTCGTCGGCGTCCGAGACCTGCTCTCACCCGCCGGGGTATGATGATCTCCGGTGCCCGCCGAGGGCGGTATTCGCTTTGGCCAGTACGTGCTCCTGCGGCGCATCGCGCGCGGCGGCATGGCCGAGGTGTTCCTCGCGCAGCAGCGCGGCCTCGAGGGATTCGACCGGCGGGTCGCGGTCAAGCGCATCCTTCCCCACCTCGCTGACTCGCCGGACTTCACGAGGATGTTCCTCGGCGAGGCGAAGCTCGCGGCGCAGCTGACGCACCCCAACATCGTCCACATCTACGACTTCGGAAAGAACGAGGGCGACTACTTCATCGCGATGGAGTACGTCGAGGGCGTCCACGCCGGCCAGCTCTACAAGTACGGCAACGAGCACGACCGGCTGCCGCCGACCTTGGTCGCGCGCATCGGCGCCGACGCGGCGAGCGCGCTGCACTACGCGCACGAGATGCGCGGCGCCAACGGCAAGCCGCTCGGGCTCGTCCACCGCGACGTGTCGCCGGCGAACATCATGGTGTCGTTCGACGGCGTCGTGAAGCTGTGCGACTTCGGCATCGCGAAGGCGGCCGCGATGTCCGATCAGCTGACGAACCCGGGCCAGGTCAAGGGCAAGTACGCGTACATGTCGCCCGAGCAGACGATCGCCGCGCCGCTCGACGGCCGCAGCGACGTGTTCTCGCTCGCGATCGTGCTCTACGAGCTGCTCGCCGGAAGGTTCATCGTCCAGCGCGGCGACGCGATCGAGGCGATGCGCGCGATCCGCGACGGCAAGCTCGATCCGATCGAGCGCGCGGCGCCGAGGACGCCCGAGCCGCTCGCGAAGGCGGTCTCGTGGGCGCTGCAGCCCAAGCGCGAGCTGCGCGCGAGCGCCGCCGATCTCGCGCAGGCGCTCGAAGCGTTCATCAAGAGCTCGCCCGAGCTCGGCAACTCGATGCAGCTCGGTGCGTGGGTGCGCCAGCGGTTCCCGCGCGAGGGCACCGGGCAGGTGCCGGCGCTGCCGGGGCCGGCGCCGGGAGGCACGCAGGCCTCGCCGGGCACGGTCGCCGCGCCCGGCACCGTGATCGCGTCGGGGACGCAGGGGCCGATCACGCCGCCGGCGCCCGGCGCCGGGCCGTCGCGCATCGTCGAGCGGCTCGCGTCCGAGCGCGCGTTCGGCAACGACCTCGACGAGGAAGGCGCGCAGACGCTCAAGCGCCCGCCGTCGGCGGTCCGCGGCGACGCGACGCTGATCGACGATGCCGCCGCCCGGCGCGCCGCCGAGGAAGCGACGCTCCGCGACAAGAACCCGCCGCCGGCGCTCGCCGACGACACCGAGATCGTCGACGTGCGGCCGACGGTCGAGCGGCCGAAGGCGCGGCCGCCGCAGACCGGCGACATCCCGACGAGCATCGCGAGCCGCCCGGTGCCGCGCTCGACGCCGCGCGCGGTGCAGGTGCCGGCGTCGGGCCCGCGCCACGCCACGCCGGTGTCGTCCGAGGACGCGCGCCGGCGCTCGGGGTCGCTCGGCGCCGAGGACGTCAAGCGGCGCCGGCTGCGCATCGCTGCGGCGATCGCCGGGCTCGCCGGGCTCGCGCTGATCTCGTTCGCGATCGCGCTCGCCGCCAGCGGCGGCGGCTCGCACGCGCGCACCGCGCAGGATGCGGCGCCGCGCCCGATCGAGGCCACGGCGATCGCGACCGCGCCGGCCGACGCGCCGCCGGCGCTGCCGCCGGTCGACGCCGCGCCGGTCGAGCCGACATTCCCGGCCGATGCGATGGCGACGACGCTGTTCGAGATCAGCACGATCCCGGCGGGCGGCAGCGTCCGGATCGGCGATCAGGGCGGCACGCGCACCGCGCCGGCGAAGTTCGCGCTCGTCGAGGGCCGCTACGAGGTCTATGCCGAGCTCGCCGGCTACGCGCCCGAGCACCGGACGGTCGACGTGCCGCGCGGCGAGCACTACGCGATCGAGATCGCGTTCACGAAGAAGCTCGCGCGCGGCGAGCGCGAGCACGAGCGCGAGCACGAGCGCGAGCACGCCCCGCACACCGCGCCGGTCACCGGCAAGCTCACCGTCAAGACCGAGCCGTACAGCAACGTCTACGAGGGCGCGACCTATCTCGGCCAGACGCCGCTCGCCGATCTCGTGCTGTCCCCGGGCGTCCACGAGCTGACGTTCAAGAACCCCGAGCACTCGGCCGTGAAGAGGGCCGTCACGATCGCCGCCGGCAAGACCCAGAAGCTCAGCTTCTCGCTACCTTGACCGGGGACGCTTTCTCCTTCTTCAACTTAGCCCGCGATCCCGGCGCACCTCGGCTCGCCCGAGGCGTCGAGCGCCACAAGTTGAAGAAGGAGAAAGCGTCCCCAGGTAACAGCGCGGATCTGTTCGGGGCGCGAGCGAGGCTGGTTGAAGAAGGAGAAAGCGTCCCCTCAGCCTTCGGAGAGGCCGGTGGCCCAGCTGTACTTCGGCTTGGTGTCGAAGTGATGGGTCGCGTCGATCACGCGGACGGTGCCCGACTTCGAGCGCATGACGATCGATTGGGTCTTCGCGCCGCCGCCGAAGAACTTCACGCCGTCGAGCAGGTAGCCCTTGGTGACGCCGGTCGCCGCGAACATGACGTGGCCCTTCGCGAGATCCTCGATCGAGTAGATGTAGTCCTCGTCCTTGACGCCCATCCGCTTGGCGCGCGCGCGCTCCTCGTCGTTGCGGAAGCGCAGGCGGCCCTGGAAGTCGCCGCCGACGCACTTGAGCGCCGCCGCGGCGATCACGCCCTCGGGCGCGCCGCCGGTGCCGAACAGCACGTCGATGCCGGAGTCCGGGTTCGCGGTCATCACCGCGCCGGACACGTCGCCGTCGCCGATGAGCCGGATGCGCGCGCCGGCCTGCCTGACCTCGTCGATCAGCGCCTTGTGGCGATCGCGATCGAGGATCACCGTCGCGAGCTCCTCGACCCGCTTGCCCTTGGCCTTCGCGATGCGCTGCAGGTTCCACGTCGCCGACTCGCGCAGATCGATCACGCCGCGCGCCTCGGGGCCGACCGCGATCTTGTCCATGTACGTGTCGGGCGCGTTCAGGAACTGGCCGTCGTCGGCGATCGCGATGACGCTGATCGCGTCGGGCGCGCCGGTCGCGCACAGGTTCGTGCCCTCGAGTGGATCGACCGCGATGTCGACCTTCGGCGAGTGCTCGTGGCCGTCCTTCCACCCGGCGCCGACCTGCTCGCCGATGAACAGCATCGGCGCCTCGTCGCGCTCGCCCTCGCCGATCACGACGGTACCGCGCAGGTCCATCACGTCGAACGCTCGCCGCATCGCCTCGACCGCCACGTGGTCGGCGAGCTTGCGGTCGCCGCGCCCCATCAGCCGCGCGGAGGCGAGCGCGGCAGCTTCGGTGATGCGGACGACTTCGAGCGCGAGGTTGCGATCCTGCATCCGCGAGGTGTAACCCCGCATTCGGGAGTGATCAACGCGTGAGCCACCTCACGTAACATGTGAACTCCTCACCGATGTCAGCGGGTGTCATGTGACTCGAACCCACCTCATCCCACTAGCATCAGAACCATGAAGTCGCCTCTGAAGCTCGCCCTCCTCCTCGCCGCGGTTCCTGCCTGCCTCGTAGGCGACGCGGGTCCCGATCAACCCATCACCAGCGACATCCGCGGCGGCGCCGCGGCGGTCTGCTCCTTCGGTGCCGAAGACATGTATTGCCACGCCCGCGTGGTGATCGACTCGACCGGCTACGAGGCCGTGGCGGCCTCGCCGCAAGGTCTCAACCCGGCCGATCTGCGCGACGCGTACAAGATCACCAGCACCGGCAGCAGCTCGACGACGATCGCGATCGTCGACGCGTACGGCTACCCGAACGCCGAGTCCGACCTCGCGGTCTACCGCTCGCAGTTCGGCCTGCCGGCATGCACGACCGCGAACGGCTGCCTGCGCATCGTCAACCAGAGCGGCGGCACGAAGGCGCCGCGCACCAACACCGGCTGGGATCAGGAGCAGGCACTCGATCTCGACATGGCGAGCGCGATCTGCCCGAGCTGCAAGATCCTGCTCGTCCAGGCGACCAGCGCGAGCATGACGAACCTCGGCGCCGCGGTGAACACCGCGGTCGCGCTCGGCGCGAACGTCGTCAGCAACAGCTACGGCGGCAACGAGGGCACGAGCGACACCAGCTACGACACCCAGTTCTTCAACCACCCCGGCGTCGCGATCACGGTGAGCTCCGGTGACAACGGCTACGGCGTCGAGTACCCCGCCGCCTCGCAGTACGTCACCGCGGTCGGCGGCACGAGCCTCGTGCGCGCGAGCAACTCGCGCGGCTGGAGCGAGACCGCGTGGAGCGGCGCGGGCAGCGGCTGCAGCAAGTACGATCCGAAGCCGAGCTGGCAGACGGACGCCGGCTGCGCGATGCGCTCGGTCGCCGACGTCTCGGCGATCGCCGATCCGCAGACCGGCGTGTCGGTGTACGGCCCGAGCACGCGCCGCGCGAGCACGTGGATGGTGTTCGGCGGCACGAGCGTCGCGGCGCCGGTCGTCGGCTCGGTCTACGCCGTCAACGCCGGCGCGGCGACGTACGGCAGCGACCCGTACGCGCACACGAGCGCGCTGTTCGACGTCACGTCGGGCAGCAACGGCACGTGCGGCGGCAGCTACCTGTGCACGGCGGGCGCCGGCTACGACGGCCCGACCGGGCTCGGCACGCCGAACGGCACGACGGCGTTCTGATCACTGCGCGAGGTTCGAGAGCTGCGCGATCTCGGCATCCGAGAGCGCGCGGTCGTAGACGACGACGTCGTCGATGGCTCCCGGATAGAAGTATCCGAGCGCGCCACCGCCGTAGTCGCAGCCGATCATCGGCGACGTCGCGTCCCACTGGACCGGATCGGGGTCGGCGAGGCTCTCGGCGAGCGAGCCGTCGACGTAGATCCGCTTCAGCGAGCCGTCCCAGGTGATCGCGACGTGCTGCCAGACGCCCGGCGTCACCGCGCTGCCGAGCCACATGTAGTCGTGGCGGCCGGCGTTCGCGGTCGAGAACCCGAACGCGCGCGGCGTGTCGGTCTCGAGCTGCCAGCTGTCGTTGTCGGTGGTCGTCGCGTGGAACGGCTTGGAGATGATCGCGTAGCGGCCGTCACTCGCCTCGTTCATCCACAGCGCGACCGTGAACGTCGGACCGGCCATGCCTTGCACGGCGAACTGCAGGCACTGGGCGGCGCCGTCGAACTGCACGGCCATGCCGTGCTTGCCGGCGACGAACGTCGGGCACTTGCCGGCGACGCACGTCGCCTGCTTGCCCGTGCTCTCGTCCGCGAGCGTGCCCTCGAAGCCGAACTGCGCGACCCGCGCGATCGACAGCGGATCGGCGGGCCCGGCATCGTGCAGCGCCTCGGATGCGTCGTGTCCGCAACCGACGAGTAGCGCGACCACCGAGAGCGCGGCTCTCACGCCTCCGGGCGCTGCATTTATCGCGCCTTGATCAGAGCTCGCATGAAGTCCGGGATGGGGCGCGGCTTGCCGTCGGCGCCGGTCACCGCGTGACGCGTCCAGCCGTCGGCGAGCAGCTCGTGGCCGCGGTACACCGCGTACACGAACCGCAACGACGCGCCGCGCACTTCGCCGATCTCGACGTCGACCTCGAGGACGTCCTCGTAGCGCGCCGGCCGCTTGTAGTGGCAGTGCGCCTCGACGACCGGCAGCGCGACTCCGGCCACCTCCAGATCCCTGTAGCTGCGCCCGAGCGCCCGCCAGTACGCAGATCGCGCGCCCTCGAAGTAGCGCAGATAATTCGCGTAGTAGACGACGCCCATCTGGTCGGTGTCGCCGAAGATGACCTGCACCTGCCACTTCATCCGGCGATCCTGATCACGCGCGCGGGCTCGCGCACGACGGCGAGCCGATCGATCTCGGCGAGCGCGCCGCGGACATCGCCCTCGCGCGCCTCGTGCGTGGTGACGACGACCTGCACCGGATCGCCGACCTCCTGGATCACGCGCGCGATCGAGACCGCGTGCGCGCCCAGGATCGTCATCAGCTGGCCGAGCACGCCGGGCTGGTCCAGCACGCCGAAGCGCAGGTAGTACTTGCTGCGGACGTCGGCGAGCGGCAACAGCTTGCGCGCCTGCAC
>JBLMXA010000903.1:0-4283 GCA_050257515.1 Acidobacteriota bacterium
CTGCTCGCCGCGCTGGTGGAGGGCCCCGCCGAGATCTGGGCGCCCGCGGCGGTCGATCCGGCGCGCGTCAGGCTCGAGCCGGCGCCGGTGATGTAGGTCGGCGTGCCGCCGCGCTGGGATCTCGCGTGGTGCGATCCGGCGGCGCGCGCCGTCAACGACCGCCGGTTCGCGCTCGCGGCGTGCGGCGCGCTGCCGGGCACGCGCGTGCTCGAGCGCCCCGAACAGATCGACGAGCTCGACGGGGCGTGGCCGCAGACGTGGGTCGCGAAGGCGGTGTGGACCGCCGCCGGCCGCGATCGCGCGCGCGGCGAGGGCGCGCCGGCCGGCGAGCTGCGCGCGCGCGTCGCGAACCTCGTCGCGAGGTGCCCGGTGATCGTCGAGCCGTGGTGCGAGCGCGCGCTCGACGTCGGCGTGTGCAGCGTCGTCGGCCGCGCGCCGCACGCGCCGCACCGGCTGGTCGTCGACGCGCGCGGCGGCTTCCTCGGCATCGATCGCCGGCCACCGGAGCTCGCCGCCGAGCACCGCGCGCGGCTCGCCGAGATCGTCGGCGCGTGCGACGCCGCGCTCGCGCGCGCCGGCTACGCCGGTCCGTTCACGGTCGACGCGTTCGTCCATCCCGGCGGCCTCCACGCGTGCGAGCTCAACGCGCGCTACACGTTCGGCCACGTCGCGCACGCGCTCGGCGCGGGCGTGCTCGGCTTCGGCCCGCCGCCTCCGGGCGCGCGCGTGCTGGTCGCCGCGGGCGACGACGATCCGGTCAGCGCGTGGGTGACGTGATCGACAGCCGCGCGACCGCGACGTGCGGCATCGAGTCGCCCGGCCGGTGAACGCGGCCGCCCTGGCCTTCCCACTTCGGGAACGGGTTCTTCGGGTCGAGCGCGCGCGCGGTCAGCTCGCCGCGGCGCGTGAGGAACAGCACCGGCTCGAGCCCGTCGACGGTCGGCCGCGCGAGCTTGACGCCGACGCCGCTCGGCGCGATCGCGTCGACGGTGGCGCCGGCAGCCGCGGCGTCGGGCACGAGCGTCGCGACCAGCCAGGCCTGGTGCTCGGCGTCGACGAAGTCGGGCTTCGTCGCCTTGAGCGTGTCGCTCGTGATCGCCGCGCGCGGCGCGCCGTCGACGTCGACCGCGATCGACACGCCCGCCGGGATCGTCATGTCGCGCGGCGGCGGCTGGCTCTGCAGCTGCTTGTTCTCGCCGACGTCGCTCGTCTTCGAGCACGCGACGACCGCGAGCGCGAGGACGATCGAGCGGGCCAGCATGTGCGAATCTTAGCACTCATGGATCGGGTAGCTGGAAACGTCGTCGTGCTGACCGGAGCCGGGGTGTCCGCCGAGAGCGGCATCCCGACGTTCCGCGGCAAGGAAGGCTACTGGACCGTCGGCTCCCGCGAGTACCACCCGCAGGAGCTGGCGACCCACGAGGCGTTCGAGGCGATGCCGTGGGAGGTGTGGGCCTGGTACCTCTACCGCCGCGGCGTGTGCCGGGCGGCCGCGCCGAACGCCGGCCACGAGGCGCTCGTGCGTGCCGAGCAGGCGCTCGGCGAGCGGTTCGCGCTCGTCACCCAGAACGTCGACGGCCTGCACCGCCGCGCCGGCTCGCAGCGGATGTACGAGATCCACGGCAACATCGACCTCATGCGGTGCGCCGCCGACTGCTGCCTCGACCGCACGGCGATCCCCGAGGCCGTGCCGGCGCTCGCGCGGGGCGAGGCGGTCTCCGAGGCCGTGCGCGCGCGCCTGGTGTGCCCGCGGTGTGGCGGGATGGCCCGGCCGCACGTGCTGTGGTTCGACGAGACGTACGACGAGCCGCGGTTCTACCTCGACACCGCGCGCCGGCTGGCGGCGGCCGCCGAGCTGCTGATCGTCGCCGGGACCTCGGCGCAGACCAACCTGCCGTGGCAGGTCGTGTCGCTCGCTCGTCGCGCGGGCGCCACGATCGTCGATGTCAACGTCGAGGACAACCCGTTCGGCGAGCTCGCGACCGAGGTCGTGCGGGCCCCCGCGGCGATCGCCCTGCCCCGCCTCGTCGATGCGTTGATCTGCTAATTTGTTTGCGTGCCGTCGCCCGAAGACCGCGTGCCGGAGCCGATCATCCCCGCGCCGGGTGGCGAGGCGACGGGCGAGGTCCAGATGCTGCCGCCCGACCAGGCGGCGGAGGTCATCGAGGAGATCAAGGCGGTCGCGGAGAGCCGCGGCGAGGACTCCGAGGTCGTCGAGCTCGTCGATCTCGCGTCCGCGACCGGCCCGCACGAGGCGGTGACGACGACGGCGGCGCCCGCGGCCGGCGAGGACGACGAGGTCCTGTCGGTCGACGATCTGCGCGACGCGTGGCCGCTGCTCGATCTCGAGGAGCGCGGCGACGGCCTGCGCGTGATGCCGCGCGAGGACGCCGAGGAGTTCTTCATCTCGCTGTCGCCGAAGGACCAGGCGGACCTGCTGGTGGACTTCCGGCCGGGCCAGCGCCGGCAGTGGATGCGCCTGCTCGAGCCCGACGACGCGGCCGACGTGATCCAGTCCGCGCCCGAGGACGATCGCGCCAAGCTGCTCGCGCTGCTCGACGAGCCGACGCGCAAGGAGGTCAACGCGCTGCTCGCGTACGCCGAGGACGACGCCGGCGGTCTGATGTCGACGCGCTTCGCGCGGCTGCGCCCGCAGATGACGATCGACGAGGCGCTGTCGTACCTGCGCCGCCAGGCGCGCGCGAAGCTCGAGACGATCTACGTCGCGTACGTGCTCGATCCCGAGCAGCACCTGCTCGGCGTGGTGTCGTTCCGCGATCTGTTCGGCGCCGATCCGAAGAAGACGGTCGCCGACATCATGGAGACCGACGTCGTCCGTGTCACCGACGAGATGGATCAGGAGACGGTGTCGCGGATCTTCGCCGAGCACGATCTCAACGTGATTCCCGTCGTCGACAAGGACGGGAAGATGAAAGGTATCGTCACGATCGACGACATCGTCGACGTCGTCCAGGAAGAGGCGACCGAGGACATCCAGAAGTTCGGTGGTCTCGAGGCCCTCGACATGCCGTACCTCGCGTCGACCCGGCGCGAGATGATCAAGAAGCGCGCGCGCTGGCTCGCGCTCCTGCTGGTCGGCGAGATGTTCACCGCGACCGCGCTCGGGTTCTTCGAGGACTCGCTGATCCCGATCCTCGCGCTGTTCCTGCCGCTCATCATCTCGAGCGGCGGCAACTCGGGCTCGCAGGCGTCGACGCTCGTGATCCGGGCGATGGCGCTCGGCCAGGTGCGCGCCGCCGACTGGTGGCTCGTGCTGCGCCGCGAGATCCTGATCGGCATCGTGCTCGGCGCGATCCTCGGCTCGATCGCGTCGCTGCGCGTGCTGATCTGGGGCGGCGCCGGCGCCTACCACCACCTCGCCGGCGGCCAGCACTTCGCGCTGGTCGGCATGACGGTCGCGACCGCCGTCGTCGGCTGCGTGACGTGGGGCACGCTGATGGGCGCGATGCTGCCGTTCTTGCTGCGCAAGCTCGGCGCGGACCCCGCCAGCGCCTCGGCGCCGCTGGTCGCGACGCTCGTCGACGTCTCGGGCATCGTCATCTACTTCACGATCGCGAAGGTCATCCTGACCGGCGTGCTGTTGTAAGGTACCCGGATGTTCGCGACGCGCGTCTATCATTACCGCGACCCCGCGGCGGTGATCCTCGGCCTCAAGGAGCTGCGCAAGCAGGGCCTGACGCCGCGCGGCCTGCTGTTCGTCGCGCTCGATCCGCGCGGCGAGACGTACATCGCCGTGCCCGAGGATCTCGACGCGGTCGCGAACATCCGCGTCGGCGACAAGCTGTCGCTCGTGCCGCCGTGGGAGGGCCGCTACTTCCACTTCGACGCGGTCCACCGGCTGCCCGGCGACAGCGTGCTGTGGAACGGCGATCGCCGGCTCGGCGACACCGGGTCGGCGCCCGAGGTCGCGGTCGCGATCAGCGAATGGCTGAAGGGCGCGTCCGCGAAGAACGTGTTCCTCGGCTGCGCCGCGCACGTCCCGGGCTCGTGGTGGACGATCGATCACCTGTCGGCGGTCGTCGATCTCCACTCGATGGGCTTTCTCGACTGCGTCGTCACGACCGCGGGCGTGCTCGCGCGCAAGATCGACGATTCGCGCCTGTTCCACCTCGAGTTCTCGGCGCTGCGCGAGCATGGCAGCCCGACCGCGGGCTGGAACGAGGTGTTCAAGAGCGAGCTCGGCAACGTGCTGCTCGTCGAGCGCCGCGTGCTGCATTACCGGCTCGTGCTGACCTGCGAGCGCGGCCTCGTCGAGATCGACG
>JBLMXA010000904.1:0-9233 GCA_050257515.1 Acidobacteriota bacterium
CGCGGGGAGCTCGCGCGCCTCGCCCGTCGGCACGAGCATCTCGCCATCGGCATCGGGACCGTTTGCCTCGACGCGCGTGCGCTTCGGCGTGCGCCACACGACCACCGCGGTGGCACCGCGCAGGAAATCGGTCCACGACTTCGCACCGGCGGCGATGAAGAAGTCCTTTCCCGGCGGGAACCGCTCGGCCTTCGGGCGCTGCTGCGCAGCCTCGGCCTGGGCGGCTCCCTCCTCGAGCGCGCGAGCGAGGTCGCGCAGATCGGCGACGGCGATGATCCCGGGCAGGCTCTGAAACCCGGTGTCGGACAGCACGCTCGGGCTGACCCAGAATCGCTCGGCGCGTCGAAAGATCGTGAGCTCGTATGCTTCGGTCATTTGGTTGCTGCCTTGAATCGGATCTTGACGTTCTGCGAGGCCGCATATTTCTCCGCGTTTGCAGCCTCCGTGCGCCACTGTGCCCGAAGTTCGGGGTCGCCGGGCGGACGTCCAGGGACTTCGGGTGACAGCGTATCGGGAGGGACCTCGACCTCGAGGACGCGCTTCGTGTCGGGACCGGTGCGGACGATCTGCTTTCCGACCTGACCGCGCTTGAACTTCGCGACGTCGTCGACCTCCCTCTTCAGCGTGTTCTCGAATCCGCCCGGCTCCTTCATGCTCTCGCTGTAAGGTTGATGCGACTTGATGCTCGTGACTTCGAGGGCATTACCCTCGGCGTCGACGCCGTTGACGCGATCGATCGTCTTGAACGTCGGCGGCAGGTTCTCGCCGGACAGGGCGTGCGATACCTCGCCGCGCAAGGCGGGTCCGAGGTTCCACTTCTCGCCCTTCGTCGCGGCCGCCGCGCGCAGCAGCGCGACCTCCTCGTCGGACACGACCCGCCGCGAGCGCAGCGTCGCGATCACCGATTCGACGTTGTCGACCGTCAGCGCCGTCGCCTCCTCGACCACGACCTTCGGTCCAGCGGGCACGACCGGCCGCGTCGGCCTTCCACCGGGCACGACGTCGACCGGCTCCTCCATGATCACCGGCCCCATCGGCAGGTTCGACATCACGCCGGCGAGCGACAGGCTGACGAAGAACTCGAAGTCCTCGTTGCTACCCTGCATGATCTGGATCGCCCACTGCTTCGCCTTCCACAGCCGCGGGGTGGTCTGCGGATCGAGCCGCAGCGGAAACACGCGGCCGGCGGCACCGACGTACGAGTACGCGATCGCGTGGAACGACGCGGGCTCGGCGTTGTCGCTGATCAAGCGCAGGTCGAGGTCGAGGCGCGCGCCGTCGGGATACGTCAGCTGCAAGTACTCCGAGAGGGCGCCGCCCACACGTCGATACGCGAGGTCGTAGGCGACCTGGCTGTAGTTGTCCACGAGCTTGGACAGCGGCTGCTTCTCGACGTCCGCAGCCATCGTCGCCGGCAGCGGCTCCTTGGGATCGATGTGCTCGAGATGCGTGAAACCGTCGGCGTCGGCGCCGAACTCGATGCCCTGGTCGGCGAGCTTCTGGCCGAGCTTCAGCGCCAGATCCGGATAGTCGTCGTACAGCACGTAGTACCACTTGCGCAGATAGTTGCCGTAGTCGCTCTGCGGGACGGACTGCAGCTCGTACGCCCACCGCGTCATGTCGGCGATGCTGCGATTCGACACGGCCTCCGCGATCAGCACCTTGCCCGTCGCGCCGTCGTCGAGCTGCTCGATGCTCAGTCGCGCCAGCGGCGACAGCTTCGCGAGCAGCTCCTTGCGCGACGGCAGATCGAGCGTCGCCACCGGCTGTTGCGGCGGCGGCGCGAGGTCGGGCGAGCGCGTCCAGCCACCGAGCATGCCGCCGCGCTCGCGAAGCAACTCGGCGCGCGCGCTGTCGACGATCGCGCGCTGATCGGGAGCGAGCGTGGCCTCGACGCCAGAAGCGTCGAGCTGGGCGAGCTCCGCGTCGAGCGTGGTCTGCTCGTCGGCGCGGCCCTGATCGTTCAGCACGAGCGACTGGAGAGCGTCTCGCGCGATCCGGATCTGCTCGACGAGCAGCGCGTTACCGCCGGGAGCCGACGCCGCTGTCGACGACGGTTTCGCGGCCGGCGGCGCGGGGTCGACGCGCTTCGGCTTGTCGGGGACGGCGGGCTTTGGCGTCGGATCGCCCATCGCTGCTCATGCGGTGACGTGAATTGCGTGTGGGCCGAGATCGTGCGGGCTGAGCACGCGCGCCTCGCGCTGGTACTGGCGGACGAGGCCGCGCACGACGTGCCGCATCGTGACCACACCATTCTCGCGCGCGGCGAGCAGCGCGGCCGACTGCGCCGCGCCGACGATGCCCGCTCCGGTCATGTCGAGCCGCGCGAGCACCGCGACATCGAGGTCGTCGGCCACCGGAAGCGCGGGTGTGAACACGCGCTGCCAGATCCGGCGGCGCTCCTTCTCGGCCGGGCGCGGAAACCCGACGACGACGTGGAACCGGCGCATGAACGCCGGGTCGATCTTGTCCCGCAGGTTGGTCGCGAGGATCACGATGCCCGAGTGATCCTCGAACCGCTGGAGCAGGTAGCTGACCTCGAGATTCGCGTAGCGATCGGTGCCATGGCGCACGTCGCCGCGCGCACCGAATAGCGCCTCCGCCTCGTCGAAGAACAGCAGCGCGTGACTGTCGCGCGCCTCGTTGAACACCTGGTCGAGGTTCTTCTCGGTCTCGCCGATCCACTTGGAAACGACCCGTGCCAGATCGACGCGGAGCATCGGCAGCCCGAGCTCGTTCGCGACGACCTCCGCGGCGAGGGTCTTGCCCGTACCGGGCTCGCCGGTGAACAGACCCTTGAGCCCGGAACCCGACACGCGCGAGGAGAATCCCCAGTCGTCCATCACGCGCGGGAGCGCGCGGAAGTTGTGCACGAGATCGAGGACGCGTGCGTGGAGCTCGGCGGGCAGCACGAGGTCCTCGGCGCGGCGGCGCGGCACCACGAGCGTCATGTGACGCTCGCCGTGCTTGCGCGCGACCGAGAGACACGCCGTGCGCACCGAGTCCGCCGGCGTGACGACATGGCCGTTCGTGTGCAGCGCGGCGAGCGAGCGCGCCATCATGCCGGCCGCGCGAACTTCCGTCGCGTCGAAGTGGAACGTCGACGAGAGCTGCTCGACGAGCTCCTGCGGCACATCCGGCAGCTCCGCCTGCCATAGCTGGACGCGCGCGGCGTGGTCCGGGGTCGCGATCGCGATCTCGACGCAGCGGCGCGCCGCCAGCACTCCGGTCGGCCGCCACGGATGGTTGGCGGTCACGATCATCGGGACCGTGGTCGTCGCGCACACGTCGGCGAGCTCCGCCGACGCGCCCTCGCCCGCCTCGTCGAGATCGATCCACAGCGCGGCACCGAGCGCGGCGGCGGTGGCCACCTCGGCCGCGATCGCCGCGCCGGTCACGTGACGCCGAACCGTCAGCCCTGCGTCATCGGCGAGCACGGCGACGATGTCTCGCGCGAGCGCCGCGCGCCCCCACACCGCGACGATGTCGAGCCTGCGCTCGGCGAGCAAGTGCGCCGCGCGCGCGACCAGCGCCGGATCCGCGGGGACCACGCCCGGCCGCACGAGCCGGATCTCGCCGGTGTCGCGAAACGTGACCGACACGTCGACGGGAACGCCCAGGAGCGCCTGCAAGCAGCTCGGCGTCAGCCGCAGCTCGTCGCGCAGCCCCGTGTCGTGCGGCGTACACGCGACGAGGCCGAGCCGCCGCAAGCGGCCCGAGCTGGCGAGCTGGACGCGCCGCTCGACCCGCTCCTGGAGCGAGCCTGCCGTCAGCGCGCACGCGAGCTCCACGGACGCAACCCGGCGAGCGACGTCGTCGTGAACATACGCGAACAGTCTCTCGTACTCGCCGTCGAGCTCGACGGCGGCGCAGAGGACGAGCACCTCGCACTCGAAGTCGTCGAGCCCGAGTCCGGCCTTCAGCGCGTCCAGCGGCAGCTCTCGCGCCGTTGCGGTGGCGCGCTCACGAAGCTGCGACTCGACAGCCTGCTCCTCGACATCGAACACCGCGCGGCCGGCGGAGACCGAACGGTGCCCGGCGAGATCGGCGAGCTGATCGAGGAGCTTGCCGGCGTGACCGTGCGTGATCGCGGTGCCGATCGCACCGGCGGCGTGCAGCTCGCGCGCGCTCGTGTCGCGCAGCATGACCGCCGTGCGCAGCGCACGGTGCAGTGGTCGCAGCTTCAACAGCAGGTGGGCGAGCGCGAGCTCGCGCGGACATCCGAGCATCAGCCACCTCCTAGATCGATCGTGCAGCCGGCCAGCCAGGGCACGTTCGCGAGCTCGCCGAGAACGCCGTGGTGCAACAGATCGGCGTGGCGCTGGCCGAGCGGCACGCGTACGCGGATCCGCTGCGGACCGAAAGTCACGCGCGCGTCGAGATCGCGGAACCGCGTCAGCGCGAGCACCGGCGTCGTCGGCTCGGCCGGAAACAGCCGGGCACCGATGTCGGCGAGTGCGGCGGTCGCGGCAAGCGTGCACGTCGCGTCGAACGCGGTGAGCGGGTCGCGCGGGATCGCCGGCCGCTCGGCGAGCACTTCCGCGAGCTCCTCGGCGAGCGCGAGCGAGTGGTCGAGGTGCGCGGTCAGCGCGGCGAGCTTGCCCGCGGGCGTCGCGGTGTCGTTCGTGTACAGGCGGCGGCTCGTCCCGGCGAACGAGCGCCACGCGTCACCGCGGCTCGGCGGCGCATCGGTGATGAAGCGAGCGTTCGCGAAGTCGATCGCGTCGAACACCTCGCGCTCCGCGAACCGCGCCGGCACGACGATCGGCGCCGCCGGCGCGGCGGCGAGCACGTCGCGCAGCGCGGTACTCGCGCCGAGCACGACCGTGCCGTCGCCGTCGAGCAGGTACCAGCCGCGCTCGTCGCGCCACAGCGCGACCGGAACGGGCCGGCGCGCGCGCACGATCACCGCGCGCAGCCCGGCGTCGAGCGCGGCGAGCACGGGCCTCAGGCGCGCGGCCGCCGCCGCGATCTCGGCATCGGCGATCGGCTCGCTGCGTCCCGCAAATGCGGCGAGCGCGAGACGATCGGCGTGCGACCGCGACCAGCCGCGCTCGAGCGGATCGAGCACCTTCGCCGCGAGCCCGGCGGCAAGCGCGAACGCATCGCCTTCGCAGCCGTGGAGCTCGAGCAGCGTGGCAGCCTGGTCGAGCCAGCCCGCGTGATGCAGCGGCGACAGCAGCAGGAACGGCAGCACGGAGCGAACGGCGAGCTCGCACGCGGGCTCCGGTGCGGAGCGAGCGAGGGCGGGCTCGTCGCGACGCCGGCTCGCGGCGACGCCTGCGGCAACGTCGGGCTCGAGAGGAATCACGCGATCGATCGCCGCGCGCAGCTGCGGCGTTGCAAGCGAGGGCATCTCGTCGATCGTCTCCGCTGCGACCGCGATCCGTCGCTGCACGCGCTCGAGCGGTGTCGTCGCAGCCGAGGTGTGGTGGTATGCCGCACGCTCGACGATCGCCGACACCGCCGGCGCGGGCTCGTCGGCGGCCGGCGCATCGCCGAGCAGCAGCTCGTGGAGCCGCGCGAGCGCGGTCGGCTCGAGCCGCGCGAGCACCGCGTCGAGCTCGCCCGCGCGGAACCACGCACGCGCCGCGCGTCGCGGCGCCTCGGCGCCTGCTAGCTCGGCCTCGAGCGCGAGCCGCTCGGCAGGCTCGTCGCGCTCGGCGCGCGACACGCTCGGCGACGCGACGCCCGCGGTCGCGATCGCCGCGGCGACTGCCGCCGACACCTCGTCTTCGATCCGCGCGCGCAGCTCGACGACGTCCTGCGTGCCCGTCGTTCCGTCGCCGAGTGCCGCGAGCTGCCGTGCGGTCGCGGCGAGCTGCACGCGCACCGGCCTGTCGAGCACGATCGTGCTGTCCGCCGGCACCTCGAGCGCGGGCAACCGCGCCGCGAGCAGCTGCGGGATCGCTCGCGTCGCCGCGCGGATCAGCTCGTCGGGCGACGCGCCCCACGCCCATCCCGACGTGCGCCGGATGTGCAGCTTGCAGCGACGGACGACGATGTCGGTCATGCAGCTCTCTTGACGCCGATGAATGTCTTGAGGCCCCGGCCGAAGAACGCGATCGGATACGTGTGGTTATGCTGGACAGGCACGGGAAGCGGCAGGCTCGCGTCCTTCGTGGAGACAGCTATCGACGCGATCGCCGGCCCAGCTCCGTCGACAAAGCTGTACAGCGGAGTCTTGACGCTTCGGATGCTCGTCGCTTGGACGATCAGAGTCTGGGTGGTGTGGTCGAGCGTGAACGTGTGCAACTCCTCGGCGGCCTTGAGTTGCTTTGGCTTGCCATCGCCGGGCTTGATCGCGTTGCTATCCGGAAGGTCCAGCACCTTCGCGTTGGGATCGCGCACGAATGCAGGGATCAGCTGCGGTTCGATATCGATCTCGTCGAGCGCGAGGTCCGTCGCTTGGATCTGGATTCCCGGTGACGTCGGGCTTGTCGACAACCTGATCAGGAACGTGTTGCCGACCAGCTGATCGCGGAAAGCCTTGACCGCAGCCGCGTCCGCGAGCGTCTGCTTCTCGAGGACACAGAACGAGAGGATGCTTCCCGTATCCTGGTACGACAGCGTGTAGAGTGCGCTTGGCATGTCCTAGGCCCCCGATGCGGCGATCAGGTAGTTGCAGCCGCCGGCAAGCATGATGAAGTCTTGAGTGGGATGGTTCGGGTTCACCCAGCGCACGATGCACGTGAGCTGCCGGTGCTGGTCGATCTCGCAGGTGTCGACAAACGGGAGCCCGTGCGCTCCGCTCGGTAGCGTGACCGCGACGTTTGGTGTCGGTACGGGCGTCAAGACGACATGCAGACTCACCGCTCCGCTCTTCACGTTGTCTTCGGTGATTCCCGGCGGCAGAGGTAAGAAGACTCCGTCGTTCGCGAACCCGGAGACCGCCTGAATCTTCGCCGGCGGCAGCGGATCGAGCACGCCCGTGTACGTGATGTTGCCCTTCTCGTCGATGGTGACGGCCGCCTGGACCGGGTTCGTGCCGTTCTGCTTGCCGAACTTGAGCGTGCAGCCGCCCTTGCCGTCCTCGGCGAGCTCCACCGCGAAGCGCTGGCCGTCCGGGCGCGTGTGGAGCGTCAGCGTGCCGCCGCCGGCGACGACGTCGCTCGCGACGACGCCGACGTAGCGGATCGACGCTCCGTTCGCCTCCGTCGCGACGGCGGTGAACCGGCCCTCCTTGTTGAAGATCGCGGGATCGAATTGCACCCAGCCGACCAGCACCATGTCGGTCAGCAGCGGCGTGTCGCCGACGTGATCGACGGTCGCGTTCTCTGCCTCGACCACACCTTTCTCGCTGCCGGGGTTGCCGAAGACGATCTGCAGGCTCTCCTCGGTGATCGTCGAGAGCGTGGCGCCGCACTTGCCGGGCTGCGTCTCGCCCGGCTTGTCGACATCCTTCGCCTGCACGTACACCGGATAGAACTTCTTGGTGTCGATGTTCGCGATCGCGTCGAAGAACTGGCTCGGGTCGAGCGGCAATGACTCGGTGACCACCATGGTGCGGCCGAGCCGGTCGACGGCGCGTCCTGGAGACAGCGACACGTCGACGAACGGCGTCGAATTGCTATCGCTGTTCGCCTTGGTCGTCAGCGTCAACCCCTGCGCGACGCCCCACAGGTGCTCCGTCGTCTCGTGAAACAGCAGGCCTTGCTGGTCGTACACGACGAGCGCCGTCAGGTCGCCCGCGCCGAGGATCTGGCCCTCGCTGAACTTGGGACGCAGCAAGCCGCTCATGACTTCGGTCCTTTCGCCGGCTTCTCGTGCAGCTTCTCGGCAGCGGCCTCGAACCTCGCGCACCTCGCCTCGAGGGCCTGAACCTGCGCGCGCAGGATCGCGAGCTCACCTTCGTGCACCGTCGCCGCCGCGCTCGCCTGCACGGCCGGCGTCATCAACATGCGCATCGATGCGTTCCTCGCTCCGAGCTCGCGGGCTTTCGCCAGGTCGTAGCGCAGCGCGATCTCGCCGCGAACGTCCGGTGCTTTCGTCGGGTGCCGCTCGTATCCGCAGCAGAACGGGATCTCCGGAACATCGATCGCGTCCCAGTAGCGCAGCGACGACGGCGCGTACACGTACCCGCGCACCGTGTTGCAGATCTTCACGACCTTGCAGTGGTCGACCTCGATGCATGCGAGCAGCACGCCCGGGTCGTCGCACGGCGGGCACGGCGGGTTGAGCGCGGCGCACGCACAGTCGAGGCTCAGGCGATCGGTCACGTCGACCGCGCGCTGCGCGGACTCCTTCATGAGGAACAGGGTCGGGCGATCGACATCGGCGTCGACCGGAAAGCGCGGCCCGAGGCCTTCGATCTGCTTGTCGAGGCAGCAGTCGGTGTGGACCTTCGACGTCCCGCAACCCGCGGCGTTCGTGACCTGCAGCGCCACGATGTGGAGGTGATCGTGCAGCGTCTGGACGACCGCTGGACTGACCATCGACTCGGGGCTACCGCCGATCGACTTCGGTCGCAGCTCCAGCTTCCCGCCGACATTCGCCGCCGCCTGCGCCATCGCCGCCTCGAACGGCAGCACGTCGTCGAGCTTGGCATCGGACAGGTACGCCGCCGCCGAGTGCACGTGCTGTTGCAGCGTCTTCGCGTCGCCGTCGGAGAGCCCGAGCTCCTTGGCGCGCGCGAGCGCCTCGACGTTGTTCGCGACGTAGCGGGTGAGCCCGATGATGAGATCGCGGCCATGAAGTCCCGACACCAGCTTCTCGTACTCGAGGCTCTCGTGCGCCTGGTCCTTGAATCCGGCGCTCGCCTTCTCGGCGAGGATCGCGTCGACCCAGCGGACGAAGTAGCGCAGGCTCTCCGCCCCTCGCAGCAGGAACTCGGTGTCGACGAGCTTCTTGCAGCACTTCCATGCATCGTGAATGTTCGGATGCTGCACCTTCGTCGGGCACCGCAGCTCGAACACGATGCCCTCGACGACGCGGGTCGGCTCACACGACGCGCTGTCGCAATCGCCGGCGACCGGGTAGGTCGCGACCGGCTGATCGGGGCGTTCGGCGTAGCGCGCGTACAGGCAGTACTGCTTGCACGGCTGCTGCTCGGGCTTCTGCTCCTCGTCCTTGCCTTGATTCGCGGTCTTCGCGATCGTGGGCTCGGCGCACGGATCGGTGCAGCCGCAGTCCTTGTTGTGCGAGAGCGCGCGGATCATCGGCGCCATGTCGAGCGTCTGCTTGCAGGTCAGCACGAGGTCGTTGCCGCAGCAGTCGAGCGCGTAGCCCGGATC
>JBLMXA010000905.1:0-5993 GCA_050257515.1 Acidobacteriota bacterium
GCGCTCGTCGTCAGCGCCGCATGTTCGTCCGTGAGCAACGAGCCGGTCCCGGATCCCGGCTCGACGCTCAACGAGACCGTGTTCCAGTGCAACGTCCAGCCCGTGCTGGCGAAGTACTGCAGCTACAACGCCTGCC
The DNA here is from genome assembly GCA_050257515.1 of Acidobacteriota bacterium. Classification (GTDB taxonomy): domain Bacteria; phylum Myxococcota_A; class Polyangia; order Haliangiales; family Haliangiaceae; genus JABFXX01. The sequence goes on from JBLMXA010000905.1 coordinate 137, forward strand.
ACGGGATCGCGGGGGAGACCGGGATCGGTGCGGCGCTGCGGGTCTACACGCCCGGCAAGCTCCGCAACTACAAGCCGATGAACCTGACCGATCTGACGAAGGCGCTCACCGCGGACGAGCAGCACGCGAACTTCGAGTCGGCCGCCGGGTTCAGCTTCGGCGTCACCAACGTCGACGACAACTTCCTGCTGCGCAAGCCGCTGCCGTCCGCGCTCGGCGGCTACGAGCACAAAGGCGGGGCGATCTACGCGGACACCAACGACCCCAGCTACGTCGCGATCCACGACTGGCTGACCGGCAAGGGAGCCTGTCCATGAAGGCACTCGCCATCCTCCTGCTGCTCGGTGGGACCGCGCACGCGTTCTCCTACGGCGGCAACTTCGACAGCGATCCGATCAAGGGCGAGGGCGGCGCGGGGATCGTGTTCGACGGCGCGCCGCGGTTCACCGGCCACACGTGCGACGTCTGCCACACCGATGCGCCGCACACGGTCGGCCTGCGCGTCGAGTCCGACGATCCGTCGCTGTTCGACACCGGCTGGACGTCCGGCAAGCAGTACCACATGCGCGTCGTGCTGCTGAACGAGCACGCCGGCGCGCAGTACCAGAAGTACGGCGCGATGTGCGGCGGTGCGGTCGATCCGTACGTGCCGTGCGACGTCAACGGCTTCGCGCTCGAGATCGACGACGCCGGCGGGCATCCCGTGGGCACGTTCGTGCCGGTCGCGATGAACGCCTGCTACAACGGCAGCACGCCGCCGCCGGTCGGCCTCGATGCGGTCGTCGTGTCGGGCGGCACCGCGGTCGTGCACAACGGCATCGGCGGCCAGCTGTCGTGGGACTTCTGCTGGACCGCGCCGGCCGCGGGTGCCGGCGCGCTGACCGCGTACGTCGCGGCGGTCGACGGCAGCGGGGGCGATGGCACCGAGGCGTTCCCCGACGACACGATCAACGACGACGTCGCGGTCGGCCAGGTGCCGATCAACGAGAGCGGCGCTGCCCCGCCGCCGCCGCAGACCGGCGGCTGCTCGACCACCGGCGACGCCTCGTTCGGGCTCGTGCTCGTCGTGCTCGTCGCGTGGTGCGGCCGCAGGCGGCTCGCCGCGCTGGTCACGCTGCTCGGGCTTGCCGCGTTCGCGAGCGGCTGCGTGCACGTGCGCCCGCGCGAGCGCGAGACGCTCGCCAAGCGCAGCATGAAGTTCTCACCGGATCCGCTCGAGGACGAGCTCGACCTCCACATGCAGGAGGCGCGCGAGGGCAGCTCGGGTGGCTACGGCTCCTCCGGCGGTGGTTGCGGATGCAACTGAGCGAAGAGATCGCCCGAGTGCGAGCGAAGCGAGCGCGAGGCTCTTTACGCGAAGGCGTGCCGCGAAGCGGCCAGCTGAAGATCGCCGTCGTCGCCGTGATGGCCGCCGCGTCCGCGGCGCGCGCGGACACGTCGTTCACGGCGAAGACGCAGGTCTACACCGACAGCGATCGCACGACGGTCGTGTCGCCGGTCGTCGAGGGTTCTGCCGACGTCACGAACAACACGAACGTGACGCTCGGCTACCTCGTCGACGCGGTGAGCTCGGCGTCGGTCGACATCGTCACGCAGGCGTCGCCGATCACGATGCACGACACGCGGCACCAGGTCTCGCTCGGGCTGCAGCAGAAGCTCGACACGATCACCGCGACCGGCGGCTACTCGTTCTCGAAGGAGAACGACTACCTGTCGCACACGATCAACGTCGGCCTCGCGGACGAACTGAACGACAAGAACACGACGCTCGGCCTCGGCTACGGCGTGTCGTTGAACACGGTCGGCCGCAGCGGCGACGAGAACTTCTCGCGATCGATGACGTCGCAGCACATCTCGGCATCGTGGACGCAGCTGATCTCGCCGAAGGTCGCCGCGCAGCTCGTCTACGAGCTCGGTTACGAGTCGGGCTACCAGGCGAGCCCGTACCGGTTCGTGCCGATCCGGATGAACCTGACCTCGCTGCCCGACTACTGGGTGCCGGAGACCGATCCCGACTCGCGGTTCCGGCACGCGTTCGTCGGCGGGATCAATCGCGCCGTCGGCGACAGTAGCTCGGTCCAGGCCGACTACCGGTTCTACTTCGATGACTGGGGCATCCAGAGCCACACGATCGGCGCGCGCTACTTCTTCCATCTCCGCAAGGATCTCGAGGTCCGCCTGCGCGAGCGCTTCTACGTGCAGAACAGCGCGAGCTTCTATCAGGCGGTCTACACGATGGCGACGAAGTACATCGCGTACGACCGCGAGCTGTCGGCGCTGTGGTCGAACACGATCGGCGCCAAGGTCGACTACTTGATCACCGATCGGCTCGAGGCCGAGGCGAAGCTCGACGTGTTCTACTACTACTACGAGGACTTCCCGCCGCTGCTCGACCGCGTCGGCGCGAACATCGGCTTGGGTCTGCAGCTCACCTACTGAGCGGCCGCCAGCAATTCGTTGGATCCTCAAGCATCTGCCGCGACGTTACGATACGTTCACCCTCCATGCTCGTGGATGCCGAGAGGGAACGACTCGACGAGGACGCGCGGCGCGTGCACAACTGGCGCCGCTTCGGGCCATACCTGGCCGATCGCCAGTGGGGCACCGTACGCGAGGACTACTCGCCCAGCGGTGAGTGCTGGACGTATCTGCCGCACGATCACGCGCGCAGTCGCACGTACCGGTGGGGCGAGGACGGCCTGCTCGGCATGTGCGATCGCGAGTGCCGGCTGTGCTTCTCGGTCGCGCTGTGGAACGGCAACGATCCGATCCTCAAGGAGCGGCTGTTCGGGCTCACCGGCCCCGAGGGCAACCACGGCGAGGACGTCAAGGAGCTCTACTACCACCTCGACGCGACGCCGACGTTCTCGTATGGCAAGGCGCTCTACAAGTACCCGCAGCAGGAGTACCCGTACACGCGACTCGTCGAGGACAACCGCCGCCGCGGCAAGGGCGATCGCGAGCTCGAGATCGAGGACACCGGTGTGTTCGATCGCGGCTACTGGGACGTGTTCGTCGAGTACGGCAAGGCCGCGCCCGACGACGTGCTGATCCGCATCACGGTCGCGAACCGGGGCGATGCGCCGGCGACGATCCACGTGCTGCCGCAGCTGTGGCTGCGCAACACGTGGTCGTGGGGGCGCACGGGCGAGGGCTACGACCCGAAGGGCTCGCTCGAGCGGTGCGCGCCGGGCAGCGTGCGCGTGGAGCAGCCGACGCTCGGCAGCTTCCTCCTGGATTGCGACGACAATCCCGAGCTGCTGTTCACCGAGAACGAGACCAACACCGAGCGGCTGTTCCACTATCCGAGCGCCGGCAAGTACGTCAAGGATGCGTTCCACCGCCGCGTCGTCAACGGCGAGGGCGGGGCGGTCAACCCGGCGCATCGAGGCACCAAGTGCGCCGCGTGGTACGTGCTCGAGGTGCCGGCACGCAGCGAGCGTGTCGTGCGCGTGAGGCTCGCCGAGGAGGCGCTCGCGACCGGCGCACCGTTCGCGGACTTCGACGAGACGTTCGCGGCGCGCATCGCCGAGGCCGATCACTACCACCGCAGCGCGCGCAGCGCGCCGATGACCGAGGAGGAGCGCCGCATCGTGCGCCAGGCCGATGCCGGGCTCGTGTGGTCGCGCAAGTTCTATCACTACATCGTCGAGCACTGGCTCGATGGCGATCCGAACCAGCCGGACGCGCCCGCCGAGCGCAGGCGCGGGCGCAACCGCAAGTGGGACCAGCTGTGGGCGCGCGACGTGATCTCGATGCCCGACGGCTGGGAGTACCCGTGGTTCGCGGCGTGGGACCTCGCGTTCCACTGCGTCGCGATGGCGCGCTTCGATCCGCAGTTCGCGAAGCAGCAGCTGCTGCTGCTGTGCCGCGAGTGGTACATGCACCCGAACGGGCAGCTCCCGGCCTACGAGTTCGCGTTCGGTGACGTCAACCCGCCGGTGCACGCGTGGGCGGTGTGGCGCGTCTACCAGCTCGCCGGCGAGGGCGGCTTCGGATACGACCGCGAGTTCCTCGAGCGCGCGTTCGACAAGATGCTCATCAACTTCACGTGGTGGGTGAATCGCGAGGACGCCGAGGGCGACAACCTGTTCTGCGGCGGCTTCCTCGGGCTCGACAACGTCGGCGTGTTCGATCGCAGCCAGCCGCTGCCCGGCGGCGGCGAGCTCGTGCAGGCCGACGCGACCGCGTGGATGGCGTTCTACTGCACGACGATGCTGCAGATGGCGCTCGAGCTCGCGAAGGAGGAGGCGCCGTACGCCGACCTCGCGCTCAAGTTCTTCGAGCACTTCGTCGCGATCGCGAAGGCGACGAACGAGCTCGGCGGCACCGGGCTGTGGAACGACGACGACGGCTTCTACTACGACCAGATGCAGGGGCCGTCGGGGATCCGCCAGCTGCGGATCCGCTCGATGGTCGGCCTCGTGCCGCTGATCGCGGCCGCGGCGCTCGACGACGAGCTGCTCCAGGGCATCCCGATCTTCGCCGAGCGCCTGCGCTGGTTCTTCGACAACCGGCCCGAGCTCGCGGCGTCGATCGCGTGCGAGCTCGACGTCGATCACCAGCACCGCCTGCTCGCGATCCCGAGCCGCGCACGCCTCGAGCGCGTGCTGCGCTACATGCTCGACGAGGGCGAGCTGCTGTCGCCCTACGGCATCCGCTCGCTGTCACGCGTGCACGAGCAGCACCCGTACGTGCTGCAGCTCGACGGCCACGCGTACGAGGTCCACTACGCGCCGGCGGAATCGGACAGCGGCCTGTTCGGCGGCAACTCGAACTGGCGCGGCCCCGTGTGGTTCCCGATGAACTACCTGCTCGTCGAGGCGCTCAAGCGCTACGACCACTTCTACGGCGAGACGTTCCGGATCGAGTGCCCGACCGGCTCGGGCAAGATGATGAACCTCGGCGAGATCGCCGAGGAGCTCGAGCGCCGGCTCGTCCAGCTGTTCGTGCCCGACGCGCACGGCCGCCGTCCGTGCCACGGCGGCAGCCCGCGCTACGCCGAGGATCCCGCGTTCCGCGAGCTCGTGCTGTTCTACGAGTACTTCCACGGCAACGACGGCCGCGGCCTCGGCGCGAGCCACCAGACCGGGTGGACCGCGCTCGCCGGCAACCTCGTCGAACGCGCCGCGAGCGTGCGCTCGATCCACGGTAACAAGTGACATGGATGACGCGCGCGAGTGGCTCGAGCCCGACGGCCTCGGCGGCTACGCGATGGGCAGCGCCGACGGCATCCGCACGCGCCGCTACCACGCGCTGCTGCTGTCGGCGACGAAGCCGCCCGAGGGCCGCATGGTGCTCGTCGCCGACGTCGAGGTGCTCGTCGACACCGACGCCGGCACGTTCGCGCTGACGTCGCACCGCTATCGCGGCGACGTGATCTTTCCCGACGGTCACACGCGCCTCGCGAGCTTCGCGTGGCACCCGCTGCCGCGCTGGGAGTGGCACCTCCCGGGCGGCACGAAGATCTCGCTCGAGCTCGCGATCGCGCCGGGCCGGCCGCGCATCGCGCTGCGCTGGAAGCGGCTCGCCGGGCGAGGGCGCGCGACGTTGCGCGTGCGGCCGCTGCTCGCCGGCCGCGACTACCACTCGCTCCACCACGAGAACGGCGCGTTCCGCTTCGCCGCCGACGTCGATGGCGAGCGCGTCACGTGGCGACCGTACGACGGCGTCCCGGCGATCTGCGCGCTCGCGAACGCGCGCTACGAGCACGCGCCCCAGTGGTATCGCAACTTCGTCTACACGTGGGAGCGCGAGCGCGGGCTCGACTGCGAGGAGGATCTGGCGTCGCCGGGCACGTTCGTGTTCGAGCTCGATCGCGCGCCGGCGGCGCTCGCGTTCGCCGCGGGGGCCGGGC
>JBLMXA010000906.1:0-2949 GCA_050257515.1 Acidobacteriota bacterium
TCTCGACGCCGAGGAACCGCGCGTAGCGCGCGACCGCGGCGGCGTACTCGCGTCGCGCGGGCAGCGTGCGAAACGCCGCCGGCTCGACGACCACGCGGCCGCGCGCGAGCCGCCGCTTCCACGTGCCGACGACGCGCGCGCCGGCGACGATCACCGGGTTCAAGATGCCGCCGCCGTTGTTGACGAACCGCGCGTCCCGGGCCGGGAGCGCGGCGGTGCGATCGGTGTAGCCGACGAGCCACTCGTCGAACGCGGGCAGCAGGTACACGCGGCCGCGCGTGCGGGGCAGCGACTCGTCGCCGCGCCAGTAGCGGCGATCGCCGACGACGAGCGGCTCGAGCTGGTCGCCGGCAAGCGCGATCGCCTCGCGCGCGTCGCGCTGCGGCAGCCCGCTCCACCACGCGAAGTCGGCGACCGTTGCCGGCCCATGACTCGTGAAGTAGCGCCGCGCGAGCTCGGCGAGCGCGCCCTCGCGCGCGCGACGCGGCGTGCGCGGCAGCCACTCGTCGGCGAGCACGAACGTCGGCTGCTTGCCCTCGCGCGGGCCGAAGCACAGCACGAGCTCGTGCGCGAGCTTCCACAGGACGTGGAGACCGCGGCCGCCGGCGGTCGCGACGCGCGCGTGCTCGAGCACGTGATACGCGGCCGGGCGCGTGAGACGCTTGCCGCCGGCGAGCGCGCCGGCGAGCGCGGTGCGCGCGCGATCGAGCGTGCGGTCGTCGAGCCCGAGCGTGCGCAGGCGCGTGGCCGCTGCCGCGGCAGCGCGCGGCGCGAGCAGCTCGGCGATCCAGCGCACGTCGCGGGCGGCGACGAAGTGCAGCGTGCCGCGCATCGGCCACGTGCGCACGATGCGGCCCTCGGCGAGCGCGCGCTCGACGTCGGGCTCGCGCGCGTCGCGCAGCCGCAGGCCGACCGCCCACAGCGCGCCGAGGTAGTCCTGCGCCTGCATCGCCCCGAACCGCGCGACGATGTCCTCGGGGCGCGCGAGCGGCGTCGTCGACACGTGCTGCGCGGCGAGGCGCAGGCGCGCGACGTCGGTCACGCCTCGGGCTTGTCGGTGCGCGCGCGCTCGGGCACGAGCGCGGGCACGACGGCGACCGGCGGCGCCGGCGTCCACTTCGGGCGCGAGAACCGGGGGAACGTGCGCGCCACGAAGGGCTGAGCGCGGCCGGCGAGCTCGGCCGCGGCCGGCCGCGCGTCGGGATCGAGCGCGAGCATGCGCGTGATCAGCGAGGCCAGCTCGCCGGGCAGCGCCGACAGATCGCCGACGCCGCGATCGACGGGGAACACGCGCGTCGCCGCGCGATGCGCGATCACGCCGACGGCGTAGACGTCCGCGGCGGCGCCATCGCCCTCGGGCGCGGCGTAGACGCCGAGCTCGCGCGTCTGTAGCCCCCAGTCGGTGATCGCGAGCGGGAACGCACGCTCGCCGGTCGCGAGCACGATCGAGCGCAGCGTCAGCGCGCGATGGATGACGCCGCGCGCGTGCGCGGTGGCGAGCACGTCGCCGAGGTCGCGTACGAGCTCGGCGAGCTCGCCCGCCGGCATCGTGCGGCGCGCGATCAGATCGTAGAGCGCGACGCCGCTCGGCACCTCGGCAGCCCACCACGGCCGGCGATCGGGCAGCACGCCGCGCTCGACGATCGGCGCGATGCCGGGATGCGCGAGCGTCTCGATCACGCGCGCCGTGCGCAGCACGTGGACCGCGGTCTCGCGCCACGACTCGACGGCCGCGACGTGAACGATCGCGCGGCGCGGGCTCGCGACGTGCACCGCGGCGTAGCGAGCCGGTCCGAGCGCGGCGACGATCCGGAAGGAGCCGACGCGGTCACCGGACGCGAGCTCGAAGCCTTCGGTCGCCATGCGGCCGGAACGATCGCCCTGGCGAGGTGACCCGTGCAAGGGAAAACCTCCTACGGGCGCCGCTTGATCGTGCCGATCGCGATCCCGCGCACGTCCGGAGCTGCCGTGACTCCGTGCGGCGGAGTCCACTTCACCCGCGTCGGGATCGGCGGAGGGAGGTGGATCTCCTCGACATCGACGGGATCGAGCTCCTCGAGCTCGGGCGCGGCGAGCCGTGTCGCCTCGGCGGCGACCCGGGCGGCGGTCGGGCGCGCCGCGGCCTCGGGCGCGAGCATCGCCTGGATCAGCGCGACGACGCGCGGCGGACCCGCGAGCGGCTGCTCGGGCCCCGGCAGCTCGCCGGCGAGCGCGAGGTGCGCGATCGCGCCGCGCGCGAGCACGGCGCCGCTGCCGTCGTCGGCGACGCGCGCGCTCGACCAGTCGACGAGGCACAGCGGGAACCCGCGCTTGCCATCGCCGCGCACGATCGCCTCGGGCCGCAGGTTGCGATGGACGATGCCGCGCGTGTGGGCGTGCGCGAGGATGCCGGCGACGTCGCGCACGAGCGCGATCACCTCGTCGATGCGCAGACAGCGCGAGTCGAGCGTGTCGGCGAGGTGCTCGCCCTCGACGTGCTCGCACGCGATCCACGGCTGCTCGCCGAGCCGGCCGCACTCGTACACGCGCGGCACGCCGGGATGGCGCAGCGCCTCGATCAGGCAGGCCTCGCGCATCAGCTCGACCGCGGCCGGCCGGACCGTCGCGAACGGCGGTCGCAACACGCGCACGATCGCGCGGCGCGGGAGGAGGACATGGGTCGCGTGGAAGACCGCCGCCGGCCCGGCGGCCGGGAGCTCGCGTTCGATCGCGTAGTCGCCGATACGTCCCCTCATCGTTCCAGGCGGATTGCAGGCGGTGTGCCCCGCGTAAGCCCGCGACAGGACGGGGGCGCGGCCTCGGGTCGGCTGACCTCGTTGCCGGCGGACCGGGCACGGTTGACCCCGGACGGTGACGGTGACGGTGACGGTGACGGTGACGGTGGCGGTGACGGTGACGGTGACGGTGACGGTGACGGTGACGGTGACGGTGACGGTGACGGTGACGGTG
>JBLMXA010000907.1:0-4816 GCA_050257515.1 Acidobacteriota bacterium
GTAGAGCAGCGCGAGCTTGATACGCTGCTCCACGTAGTTGACGTCGTACGTGCCGCCGGCCAGCGCGATCAGGTGATCGCGCTTGAGCGCCTTGGCCTGCTCCGTCAGCTCGCGGTATCCGAGCAGCACGCGCGCCTCCTCGAACCCGGCGAGGTACTGGAAGAACGTCTGCGCGAGCTCGTCGGCATGCGATGCGACGACGTCGCGCACCGCGGCGATGCGCTCGAGATCTTGCGGCACTAGCCCGACGAAGCGCTTGCGGCGTTCGACGTCTTGTTCGGTGACGCCCATGTTGGCCATCACCGTGCGCTCCGAGATCGGAGTCAACGGACTCGGCATTACGCACTTGTACCGCGGAGAAACGCGTCGAGGGCAGCGGTGATGGCCGTAGGTTGCTCTACCGGTGACGAGTGGCCAGCGTGCGGAATTGTCACGAGCTTCGCTCCCGCGATGGCGGCGACGATCCGCTCGGCCTTCGGCCGCGGCGTCGCGACGTCCTCGTCGCCGACGAGGACCTGCGTCGGTGCACGGATCTTGGCGAGCTCGTCGTAGCAGCCCGCACGGTCGACGACGCCGTTGGTCGCGCGCCAGATGTCCTTGCGAGCCGTCATGATCGCGGAGAACCGCTCGACGTCGTGCTCGCGCTCCGGATCGGCCAGCACGCTCTTGCCGAGCATGATCGGCGCGACGCGCGACGCGAGCGGCTTGGCGCCGATCACGCGGACCAGCGCGTTCAGCACGCGATAGCGGCGGACGTTCTCGAGCGGCTCGGGATCGGCGGTGGTCTCGAGCAGGTGCAGTGTGCGCACGCGCTCGGGGGAGCGTGCGGCCACGCGCATCGCGACAAAACCGCCCATCGACAGCCCGACCAGGTGAACCGGCCCGCCCGCGAGCCGATCGAGCAGCGCGACCGCGTCCTGCCACACCAGCTCGATGCCGATGCAGTGGCGGTGGTCGGCCGCGCTCTTGCCCTGCCCGCGATGATCCCACGAGATGCAGCGATAGCGATCGCGCAGCACGGCGACCTGCGGCGCGAACTGCTCGGTGCTCCACAAGAGGCCGTGCATGAACGCGATCGTCTCGCCGGTCGAGCCCGGGCCGGTGTCCTCGTAGTAGAGCGAGGTGCCGTTGACGTCGAGGTTCGGCATGTCTAGTCCTCCCTCGCCGCGATGCCATCGTGAAAGCCGAGCACGCGCTCGATCACCTCGATGCCCTCCTGCAGATCGCCGAGCGTGGTCGCCGCCGGCAGCCGCGCACCGAGCGCGACGAGCGCCTGCGCGATCTCGGCGGAGATGCCGGTGATCACGATCGTCGCGCCCATCAGCTGGGCGGCGTCGCACGCCTGCACGAGGTAGCTCGCGGTCGCGGTGTCGACGTCGGGGACGCCGGTCACGTCGAGCACGACGCCGCGCGCGCGGCGATCGCGGATCGCGGCGAGCAGCGTCTCGGTGAGCTGGCGCGCGCGTGCGGCATCGATCGCGCCGACGATCGGCAGGATGAGCAGCCGATCGCGCACCTGGAGGATCGGCAGCGACAGCTTGCGGATCGCCTCCTGCTGGCTCGCGATGATCTGCTCCTTCGTCGCGAGGTACGCCTCGCCGAGGTGGCCCATCGCGATGTCGATGAACCGCGTCATGCCGTCGGCGATCTGCGCGACCGGGCTGTCGCCCAGGTTCGCGACGATGCGGCGCCGGATCGCCTCGCGGTAGATCGCGATGATGTCGTACCAGGCGAGGAACGAGATCCCCATGCGCGCGTACTGCGCACCCTGCGTGCTCAGCTCCTGGAGGTAAGGCGCCCAGTTGTTGTCGACGATCGCCTGGCGCTGCAGCGCGAGGCTCTTGCGATCGTTGTCGGCGATCTGCGCCGGCGTCATCGCGCGCATCAGCGCGGACCACTCGGGCAGCTCGCGCAGCGACTCGCGCAGCTCGGAGCTGATCTGCGCCGCGATCGGCTCGTAGAACCGCCAGTAGGCGAGCAGCGCTTCCTTGTCGGCACCGGTGAGCCGCAAGCGGGTCGGGATGGTCGCCATGGGCAACGGGTTATCTCAGAACCGTGAGAGCGCTTGCAATCGATCCTGGAAAGAGGCGGAACCAGCGTTGCACGCGCGCACAGCTGACGACTCCGTCTCCCATCGCGCTCGGCGACGACGCTCGCCTACAATGATCGTCGTGGCCCGGGTCTATGCGACGACGACGAAGGGGCTGCGGATCGCGACGCGATGCACGTCGGTGAAGCAGTTCATCGAGGCGTTTCACCGCACGTGCGATGCGCAGTCGATCTTCGTGTCGACGCTCGCGACGCGTCCCGCCGGGCTCCAGACCGCGTTCTCGGTCGACCTCGCCGGCGGCCAGCCGGTGCTGCGCGGGCTCGGCGTCGTGCTCGCGTCGTGGTCGACGACGCAGAACCCGTTCAAGCGGCCGGGCGTGCAGCTCGGGATCGAGCGGCTGACGGCCGACAGCGAGAAGGTGTTCGACGAGCTGATCCGCGCCCGCGCGGCCGCCCGTGCCGGCGCGCCCAGGCTCGCGCTGCCTCAGGAGCCGCCCGCGCGCGAGATCTTCGACGCGCGCGCGGCGGGCGGCGAGGACGTGCTGCCGGCAAACCCGCTCGCCGAGCTCAGCGATGCCTCCCTCGACGGCTTCATCGAGGAGCAGCTGCGCGAGCATCGCTCCGCTCCGATCGCCACCGCCTCGCCGAGATCGCGCTGGTCGCCGATCGCCGCGCTGCGCCGGCTGGCGCGCAGCTGACCGTGCGCCGCGCCGCCGCCGCTCCGGGGAAGGCATCGTAGCGACGGTCATCACCGTGCGTGGGGATCACGCACGAGGCGAGGATGCGAACGTAGCGCGGAGCGCTGATCGCGGATCTCGCAAATTGCGAGTGGCGATGTGGTGACCGCGTTACGATGAGGCGTGCGCTGGTTCCTGCTCGCGCTCGCCTGCATCGCCGCCTGCGGAGGCTCTCACCCGCAGGCGGCCGACGCGCCTTCCGCAGGTGACGCTACCGCCAGCGACGCGCCGGCGAGCGGCGGCACCGGCCAGTGGGTGCTCGGCTACTACGTCGGCTACCAGATCGACAGCTATCCGATCGCGTCGATCGAGTGGAGCGCGCTGACCCACATCGCGTTCTCGCCGATGACGGTGAAGGCGGACGGCACGCTCGACCTGTCGTTCGACGACTCGCACGGCACCGGCACGCAGGACGCGATGGCGCTCGCGAGCGCGGCCCACGCCCATGGCGTGGTCCCGCTGCTGATGCTCGGCGGCGCGAACGACGGCGCGAACATCGCCGCCCAGGCGGCGAGCGGCAGCCGCGCGGCGTTCGTGAGCCAGCTGCTCGCCGCGATGGACATGCTCGGCTACGACGGGATCGATCTCGACTGGGAAGACTCGGTCAACCTCGACGATCTGGTCGCGCTCGCGCAGGCGCTGCGCGCGGCGCGGCCCGCGATCGTGCTCACGTACCCGGGCGGCGCGATCAACGGCAACTTCCAGACGGTCGACGCGCGGTTCGCGACGCTCGCGCAGGCGCTCGATCGATTCTTCGTGCAGACGTACTACCCGTCGACCGCGGTCGCCGGCTCGGGCTGGGACAGCTGGTTCCTGTCGCCACTCTCGGGTGTCACCGGCTCGACGCCGATCGCGATCGACGACTCGCTCGCGCGCTACGCCGCCGCCGGCGTGCCGAGCGCCAAGCTCGGCATGGGCACCGGCTTCTACGCGATCTGTTACACCGGCGGCATCACCGGGCCGCGCCAGCCGACGAACGGTGCCGCGATCGTCGGCGGCGACAACGCCTATCCGCTGTCGGCGCTGTTCGCGGCGGGCAGCACGTTCGACACCGCCGGGGCGAGCGCGCGCCACGTCGACGCGACCGCGACCGCGCCGTACCTGAGCCTGCCAGCCGCGGTGAACGACACGCACTGCGGCGCCAGCGTGCAGTACATCTCGTACGAGGACGAGGCGTCGATCGTGATGAAGGGGGCGTGGTCGAGGCAACACGGGTACGGCGGGATCATCGTGTGGACGATCGAGCAGGGCTGGCTGCCCGCGAACGCCTCGGGCGGCCGCCCGCAGGACGCGCTCATGCAAGCGCTCGCGACCGGGTTCCTGAAGTAGACCTGTACGTCGCTTGCACAGTTGCGTTCGTGCTGGACACGTCGACGCGCCGCCAGCGACGATGGCCGCATGGCTCACGACTGCTCCGACTGCACGAGGCGCATGGTGTTGCACGCGCTCGGGCTTGCCGCGGCGGGAACGCTCGTCCAGCTCGGCTGCGGCGGCGACAGCGGCGCGATGATCGATGCACCGGCGAAGATGCCCGACGCACCGTCGGGTTCGTGCCCGACGAACGAGCTGTGCCTCGACACGTCGAAGTCGCCGTACACCTCGCTCGCGAACGCGAACGGCTTCGCGGTGGTATCGAGCAGCAAGGGCCAGCTGATCGTCGTGCGCACCTCGGCGACCGCCGCGGTCACGCTGTCGGCGGTGTGCACGCACCAGGGCTGCACCGTGACGTACCGCTCGTCGACCACGCTGCTGTTCTGCCCCTGCCACGGCGCCGAGTTCACGCTGTCCGGATCGGTACAGACGGGCCCCGCGAGCGTGCCGCTCAAGACGTACCAGACCGCGGTGTCAGGGAACATCATCACGATCACGCTGGCCTGAGCCCCTGCGGGCGTGATTTGCTCGGACCATGCGCATGGCATGGTTGTGGCTAGCGCTGGTGGCTGCGTGCGGCTCCTCGCACTCGGGTACCAGCAGTGACGCGCCGGGCGGCAACGGCGACGGCCCGCGGAACACGGGCGATGGCAAGTCCG
>JBLMXA010000908.1:0-12190 GCA_050257515.1 Acidobacteriota bacterium
ACTGGATCGCGACGATCAACGCGCGCGCGCGACGCCCCGACCTGACGATCTTCCTCAAGGTGCGGCCCGAGGTCGCGGCCAAGCGCCGCGCCGCGGCCGGGCGCACGCAGGAGCTGTTCGAGGACATCGACATGCAGCGCGAGGTCGACGCCGGCTACCGCGCGACGATCGCCGAGCTGATCGCGGCGGGCGAGACGATCGAGACGCTCGACGGCGAGCTGCCCGAGGACCAGGTGTTCGCCGCGATCGTACGCGCCGCGGGTGTCGAGTAACTTGCGCTTGGCCGGCCGGGGCGGCAGCTTGGAACGCATGCGCGCGCTGTGGAGCTTGCTCGTGGTGGTCGCCGCCTGCGGCCCGAAGGTCGACACCTCGCCGAAGGCGTTCGACGAGGACCTCGGACCCAGGCCGCGCACCGAGGAGGTCGCCGCGGCGCCGGCGCCCGTCGAGCGCCCGGTCGCACCGCCGGGCAAGGGGCTCAGGACCGGGACGATCGAGCGCGCGAAGCTCGTCGCGGTGCTCGACCACGGGCCCGGCAACTTCCTGCGCCAGATGGAAGTGACCGCGCGCATGGACGGCGACCGCTTCGTCGGCTGGCAGCTCGTGCAGGTGCTCGACAAGACCGGCCCGCTCGTCGACATCGACGTCGCGCCGGGCGACGTGCTGCTCGCGATCAACGGCAAGCCGCTTTCGCGTCCCGACCAGCTGCAGGCGGTGTGGGATTCGCTGCGCACGGCGAACGAGCTCAAGGCGGTGCTGTGGCGCGGCAACGCCAAGCTCGAGCTCGCGTTCGCGATCGAGCCGAAGGTCGAGGCGGCGGCGAAGTAGGAAGTCGTTCCGCATGCGTTGCTGCATTGGACCGCTAGCAAGCCGCGTGCTGCGTGTCCTTGTCGTCTGGCTGGTGATGCTCTCGCTCGAGAATGTCGTGGCATGCGCTCGAGCTGCCGCGAGCCTCCGCATGCAGACGTGGGTCACGGGCCAGCTCTACGGCGTCCCGGCAGCGATCGCAGTCCTGTTGCCACTCGCGGCCATCGTCGTGGGCCTCGGCCGTCTCGTCGAGACCGGTCGTGCGCGCCTGCTGGGGCTCGTCATCGCATTCGTCGCCGGCGCGCTCGCGATCGCTCTCTCTCGCGGGCCTCACATGACCCCGCTAGCGCGACGAGTGCCCTTCGTGGTCGTGGTCGCGCTGTCGGCGTTCTCGCTGGCATTCGTGTTCGTGCGCACCATCCGGCTGGAGCGACGTCGCTTGATCGCCGCGATCGGTGCCGCGCTCGCGGTGTCATCGTGGCTGATCGACCAGTCCGTTCTGCCGGGGCTGTATCCCGCGTTTCACGTGGCGCTCGAGCTCGCGAGTCTCGTCGCGGCGGCGGGCATCGTGCTGGCGTGGCAACCACACGCGACACGGCATGTGGCCGTGTCGGTCTGCGGCGGCATCGCGCTGTGGGCGGTCGTCGCGCTCGTCACGCTGCAACACGACGACCATCTCCGGCAAGCAGTGCTGGAAGACCGCCCCATTCTCGGCCGGGTGATGTTGAGCTTGATGCAGGCTCGATCCGCCCTCGGCGGTGCCTGGAGCATCGACGCAGAGATCGACGAGCGCGATCCGGAAGTCTCGCGGTACCTCGACACCACGCCCGGACCACGTGTCCTCGACTGGACCGGATGTGACGTCTTGCTCGTGACGATCGATGCCCTCCGCGCTGATCACGTCGGCGCTTACGGGTACCAGCGACCGATCACCCCGAACCTCGACAGGCTCGCCGCCCATGGCATGCGGTTCGAGCGAGCGTACACGGCCGCGCCGAGCACGTCGTTCGCGGTCACCTCGATCCTGGCAGGTCGCAATATCCGCCCGCTCATCGACACTGGCGCACCCCTACCGCGGATGTGGCCGGAGTACTTGCGCGACCTCGGCTATCAGACGTTTGCCTCGTACGCCCCGGAGATCCTCCGCGTCGATGATCGCTTCGCACCGCTACGATCCACCGCATTTGGCTTCGAACACGTGGTCGAGCCCGTGTCGGGTACCAGCGTTGACACGCTCGCGGAATTCTTGTCGGCCGCCCGGCCTGACCGGCCCCTCTTCGCGTGGATTCATGCACTCGAGCCACATGCGCCATACGAAATGCACCCGGCGTTCGAGATGTCTGGCGGTCGACCTGTCGACGCCTACGACAGCGAGATCGCAGCTGTCGACGCGTTCATCGGCCCGGCGACGGAGGCGATGCGGATCCGTCGTCGCTGCACGGTGACGATCGTCGCGGCCGACCACGGCGAAGCGTTCGGCGAGCACGGGGCCGTGTACCACGGGACCAACGTCTATGAAGAACAGGTGCGGGTCCCTCTGATCGTCGTCGGCCCAGGCGTGAAGCCGGGCGTTTCGCGCGTGCCTGTCCAGACCATCGATCTGCTGCCGACCGTGCTGTCGGCGCTGGGGCGTCCGCGTCCCGACAGCGTGCTCGGTCGGGATATCGACCCGCTGCTGGCCGGACAGGCGTCCGGTGGCGAGGGACTCGCGTTCGCCGAGACCGACCGGTACACGATGGTGGCCACAGGTAGCGACCGCCTCCTCTGTGACCGCGAGGCACGTGCATGCTCGCTCTATGATCTGTCCACCGATCCCACGGAGCGCGTTCCGATCGAGACGAGGCCAGGCCGCGTGCGCACGCTCCGTAAGTTGACGGCAGTGCTCGGGGCCGTCCAGGAGAGCCCGATCGCGTTTCCATGGCGTCGTGCTGCCAGCGATTTCGCGCGGGGGAACGCGGTCGTCGAGGGGAACGAGCTCGTTGCCAGTGGTGTGTCGGGAACGATCGCGTACGGTCCTTACATCAAGCTTCCGGCCGGTCAGTTCGAGCTCGTCTGGCGCGGCCGCGGAATCGCGTCGCCTGGCAAGCTTGCCTTCAGCGTCCGCTCGAATGGCGGTGCCAACATCGCGACCTATGCGATGGTCGACGCGAGCTCGCTGCCTGCATCGGGCGAGTTGATCCGCATTCCGTTCGTGCTCGCGCGGCCTCGCTTCGAGGTCGAGCTCGTGGTCGAGAGTAGCGACGGCGGACGCGTCGCGCTCGCACAGGCAGAGCTGACCAGGACGAGCCGCGATCCGCGAGGAGAACGCTTGATGCTGGCAGCTAC
This sequence comes from Acidobacteriota bacterium, assembly GCA_050257515.1. Taxonomy (GTDB): domain Bacteria; phylum Myxococcota_A; class Polyangia; order Haliangiales; family Haliangiaceae; genus JABFXX01. The sequence goes on from JBLMXA010000908.1 coordinate 3,130, forward strand.
CCAGCTGCCGCGCGACAAGGCTCGCGTCGTCGACAACGATCGCGTCATGGCGACAGGCGAGCCGGGCACGGTGCTCTACGGACCGTTCTTGACGCTGGCTGCCGGCTCGTACACGTGCACGTGGCTCGGTCGCGGAGTGCCTTCCTCGGGACACATCACGTTCAGCGTGCGAACCAACCACGGCGAGGATGTCCTGGCGCGATCCGAGGTCGAGGCATCGGCGCTCGCGAGTGACAAGCTCGTGAAGCTCGAGTTCGGGCTCTACCTCCCGCGCGACGGCATCGAGTTCACCGTCGAGAGCTCCGGCGGTGCGCGCGTCATCGTGGACCAGCTCCTCATCGACCCGCGTTGATCGAATCCCCGGTCTCCTCGAGGGCGCACTTCGCCTACTCGCGAAGGCAGGGCGCGATCGACAAGCCCGCGTGATCGCGCGCTGCGCGTGAAGGCACGCGCGGTGCACTGGTCGCGTGCTGTTCGACCTCAACCAAGGAGACAGCCATGAGCAACCTCGAGACCTCGTTCCAGACGATCGACTCCACGCAGCTCGACACGATCACCGGCGGCTTCAGCGTCGGCCAGATGGTCGACGCCGGCAACCGCGCCGCCCCCGCGGGCCAGAAGGCCGGCGAGTACCTCGGGCCCGCGATCGGCGCCGGCGTCGGCGCCGCGCTGTCGTCGGAGACCGGCCCCGGGATGGTCGCCGGCGCGGTCGCCGGCGCGGGCGCGGGCAAGGTGCTCGGCCCCGCGATCGGTGGCGGCATCGGCTGGGTCGCGGGCGCGGGTGCGAACGCGTACCACCAGATCACGGGCCACTGAGCGTGGACTACACGACCTCGGCGAACACCTTCAGGGCGTGCGCCGGGTCGTTACAGAACACGCCGTCGACGCCGAGCAGCGCGAGACGCTCGAGCTCGGCAGCGTCGTCGACCGTCCACACGTTGATCGGCAGCCCCGCCGTGTGCCACGCCTTCACCGTCGCCTCGGTGACGAGCGTGTGCTGCGGGTGGAGGATGCTCGCGCCCATCCAGTTCCCGATCCAGCCCCGGCGCATCGGCAGCGGCTGCTCGTCGTGGAACAGATACGCGAGCGCGACCTCCGGCAGGTGGCGGTGGAACTGGATCAGCGTGAACGGATCGAACGAGCTGACGAGCACCTGGTCGACGCGTCCGCTCTCCCGGATGATGTTCGCGGTCGCCGCGGCGAGCGAGCCCATCCGGCCGGGCCGGTTCGACTTGATCTCGACATCGACCTCGAGCTCGCCGAGCTCGGCGAGCACCTCCGCGAGCGTCGGGATCGGGTGACCGCCGACCCGCAGCGTCTTGCGCTCCTCGGCCGAGATGTCCTCGATCTTGCCCGGCCGGCCGACCAGGCGATCGAGCTCGTTGTCGTGGAACACGATGACGTTCTTGTCGCGATCGAAGCAGACGTCGAGCTCGATGCCGTCGGCGCCGGCCTGACGCGCGGCCTCGAACGCGGCCATCGTGTTCTCGAACTCGTGCGCGGAGTCGCCGCGGTGCGCCCACACGCGGGGCCGGCCCTTCGTCCGCCTCCACCGCGTGGCTCGGCCGAGGCGGCCGAGGTGCGGCAGCAGGCGGGCGAACCCGGACTTCATCGCGTCAGCTTACTCGATGAACGTCTTGTGGAGCGCGCGGACGAGGCCATCGACGTGCGGGCGGTCGCACCATAGCGTCACCCGCAGCGGCGACACGCTCACCGCGTTGAGCGGCACGCCGGCGCCGACCGCACATTGCCGGGCCTTGTTGATGATTCCCGGGTTGCCTCCGATGCCGTGGCCGACCATCGTCACCGCGCCCTCCTCGCCGAACTCGATCTGGCCGGCGAGCACGTTGTCGAGGCGCTTGCGGACGTCGCCCCAGTCGGGCACGTCGGCGATCGTGAACCAGCAGCGCAGCTCCTTGCCCTCGAGATCGAGGTGGGTGAGCGGGATCGACGCCGCCTCGAGGATCTGCAGGCAGTGCTCGACCGCCGCGCCGCCCGACACCTTGAGCCGGATCAGCGCGTTCTGGCCGGTGACCGCCGCGACCTGGCGCTCGCGCTCGGGCGAGAAGTCGATGCGCGTACCGCCGCCGTCCTTGTTGGTCGCGCGCGCCCACAGCGCGATGCCGCTCTTGCGGCAGAACTCGACCGCCGCGTCGTGCAGGACCTTCGCGCCCTGCGCGGCGAGCTCGAGCATCTCGTCGTGGCTGATCGACTCGATCAGCTTGGCCGCCTCGACGACGCGCGGATCGGCGGTGTAGACGCCGTCGACGTCGCTGCAGATCTCGCAGTAATCGGCGCGCAGCGCTCCCGCGAGCGCGACCGCGGTCGTATCCGAGCCGCCGCGGCCGAGCGTGGTGATCTCGCGCTTGTAGGACACGCCCTGGAAGCCGGCGACGATCACGACCTTGCCGCGATCGAGCTCGTCCTCGATGCGGAACGGGCGCACCTCGACGATGCGCGCTCCCGAGTGACGGTCGTTCGTCAGGATGCCGGCCTGCGACCCGGTGAACGAGATCGCCTCGAGCCCCTCCTCGGCGCATGCCATCGTGAGCAGCGACATCGCCTCGCGCTCGCCGCACGTCAGCAGCATGTCGAGCTCCCGGCGCGACGGCGACGCCGAGATCATCTTTGCCTTCTCGATCAGCTGGTTGGTCGTCTTGCCCATCGCGGACACCACGACCACGACCTTCTTGCCGGCCGCCTTGGTGCGCGCGATGCGCTTGGCGACCAGCTTGATCTTCTCGGCATCGGCGACGGAGGAGCCGCCGTACTTCTGGACGACAATCCCGGTGGGCTGCATGACGTCGGTCACCATACATCATCACAACGACATGTCAGTGCTAACTTGTTTCCATGAGGTACGCGGCGCTTGTCTTCCTCGTCGGATGCGCCGCCGCGGCCAGGCCCAAGCCGGCATTTCCCGACGCGCCGCTGCAGCTGCGCGACGATGCCGACCGCGACCAGACGATCGACGAGCTGTGGCTGATGCCGCACGGCGCCGACCGCGACCGGGTGCGCGGCGAGGTCGCCGCGGCGCTCGGCCGCCGCATCATCGACGCGATCGAGGACGACCAGCAGGTCGTCGCCGAGGAGCTGCTGTTCGAGCTCGCCGCGCTGTGGCGAGACGATCCGCAGGCCGTCGGCATCGGGCTGGCGCCGCAGCACGCGCTGATCGAGCGGCTGCGCGTGATGTTCTCGAAGTCCGGCGCGAGCGAGCCGACGATCGCGACGCTCGTGCTGCTGTCCGAGCTCGAGCCGCGGCAGAACGCGCAACGCCTCGCCGAGCTCGACGAGGTGCTGAAGTTCGCCGACGACCTCGCCGACGCCGAGCACGGCGAAGGCGCCGAGCGCGCGCAGCCGATCGCGCTGCTCCAGCCGACCGTGCTCGCGCTGCCGCTGCCGTGGCTCGTCGATCGCTACGTCCAGCTGCTCGAGCAGCACCAGCAGCAGTTCGAGGCGCTGATCAAGAAGCAGGGCGCGCCGACGCTCGCGCTGATCCGCGCGCATCCCGACATCCTGCGCACCTCGCACCGCATCGCGAACGCGCTCGCGCGCGCCGGCCGCGCCGAGGAGATCCATGCCCACCTCGCGAAGCTCTCGGGGATCTTCGGGATCGATCGCGAGCTGTCCGTGCGCGCCGAGGCGGTCGCGACCCATCCCGATGCCGCGGCGTACTTCGAGCTCGCGCGCGTGCTGGGCTCCGACAAGAACGCGCCCGATCCGGCCGCCGCGCTCGCGACGTGCCTGCGCGGGCTCGCGCGATTCCCGCACGACGCGTCGCTCGCCGGCGCCGCCGCCGAGGATGCCGCCGCGCTCGGACGCGTCGCCCAGCCGATCGCGCTGTACGAGGCGGCGCTGCAGAACGACGACGAGGTCGACAACACGTTCGCGCTCAAGCTCGGCAAGCTCTACGCCGAGCGCATCGCGCGGCTCGCGATGAGCGGCCGGCCCGGGGCGGCGACCACGGCGTGGCACGAGCTCGCGCGCTACACGAAGTCCGCGTCGGCGCGCACGCCGGGGGACGTGTGGGCACAGGTCGCGGCGATCGGCGAGAGCTCGCTCGGCAAGGGGCTCGTCAGCCAGGGCCGGCTCGCCGAAGCCGAGCACGAGCTCGTCGCGTCCCTCGGCCGCGCGCCATCGATCGACGCCTACGAGACGCTCGCGACGATCGCGTTCAAGACGAACCGGTTCGGCTCGGCGACGCGCTACGCGCACGAGGGCCTCGCGCTGCTCGGCGGCGAGACCACGGGCGACCGCTACCATCGCGCGAAGCTCGAGCGCCTCGCCGGCGACGTCGAGCGCGCGAAGAACCACATCCGCGAGGCCGCGCACCTCTACGGCGACTCGCTGCGGACGTGGGCCTCGCTCGGCAAGGACGACAACCTGCCGCGCTCGATCGCCGCGGAGCGCCGGCTCGATGGCGCGCGCGTCGAGTGGTTCCTCGGCAACACCGGCGACGCGGTCGAGCTCGCGCAGCAGGCGGTCGATCTCGATCCCGACTCGCCGACGACGTGCACGAGCGCGGTCGCGTTCCTGCTCGAGATCGGCCGCACGAGCGAGGCGCTCGACACCGTGCACCGCACGATCGGCTCGCCCGAGATCGGCGAGCTGTACAAGGTGTACGCGTCGCTGTGGGTGCTCGGCGATGCGCGCTGGCACCGCACCGCCGCCGACCGGCTGGCGACCGAGTACCTCGCGAGCCGCCACGGCGAGCTGTGGTACGAGCAGCTCGCCGAGGCCGCCACCGGCCGGCTCGACTTCGCGCAGCTGTCGGCCGCGGCGACGACCGGGCCGCGCAAGGCCGAGCTCGCGTTCTACGGCGCGGTGCTCGGGCTCGATCCCGCCGCGGCGACGCCGGCCGGCGCGCGGGCGCGGCTGCGCGAGGTCGTCGACGCCGGCCTCGTGATGGACGCCGAGTACGACCTCGCGCGCCAGTACCTCGCTCCGTGAATGACCTGGCAGGTCTCGGCGCGGCGCTGCGCGGGCGCGGGCTGACCGCGCGTGCGCTCGCGGCGTGGGCGGTGCCGCGGGTGAGCGCGCTGCCGCGCGTGGTGCCTGCCCTGCCGCGCGCCGACACGCCGGCCGGCGCGCTGCTCGAGCTGTTCGTCGCCGGCCGCGAGCTGCCGCTGCAGGCCGTGCCGCTGCTCGACGACCTCTCGCGCGCGGATCTGATCGACGTCGCCGGCAACCACGTGCGCGCGCGCGTCGCGATCGTGCCGCTCGGCGACGCGCTCCTCGTGTGCGACCGCCTCGACGCGCCCGCCGATCGCGAGCTCGTGTGCTGGCCCGACGACTCGAGCTACCACCTCGCGCTGGCGCTGCCGCGCGGCCCGCACGCGGCGTGGCTCGATCTCGGCTGCGGCTCGGCGTTCGCGCCGCTGCTGCGCCCGGCCGTCGCCCACGCGATCCGCGGCACCGATCTCAACCCGCGCGCGGTCCGCTACGCGCGGCTCGGGGCCGCGCTGTCGGGGATCTCGCACCTGCGCGCGTACGAGGGCGACCTCGGCGAGGGCCTGCCGCTCGCGCAGCGCCACGCCAACCTGGTCACGTGCAACGCGCCGATCCCGGGCCTCGACGCCGATCCGTACCGGCCGATGTGGCTCGCCGGTGCGTCGGACTTCGTCGCGCGGCTCGTCGACGAGATGCGCGGCCAGATCCTGCGCGACGGCACGGTCGTCGTCCACGCCGCGTACGACGCGCTCGCGCCGGTGATCCGCGAGCTGCCCGGCGAGCGCGTCGTCGTCACGTACACGCCTCCCGGCGTGCGGCCGTTCTGCGTCGCGTGGTGGCGGCCCGACGCGCCGGCGCGCCATGTCGAGGTCACGCGCGAGCTGACCCGCGAGCGCCCGCACGTGACGTACGCGGATTACCAGGCGATCGCGAACGACTGAACGCCGGCGGTGTTATCGTCGGCGCGCGTGGGGGTCGCACGCGTCCTTGTCCTTGCCGTCGTCGCGCTCGCCGCGTGCGCGCCGCCCCGCGTCGCGGACACCCCGGCTCCGCCGATCGACACGACGCGGATGTCGCACGCGCAGCACGCCGGGATCGCGTGCACCGCGTGTCACCAGATGGGGCAGCGCCCCGGCCACGATCACAAGCCGTGCGACACGTGCCACCGCGGCGCGTTCCTCGCGCCGCCGGGCCCGCTGTGCGACGCGTGTCACCTGAGGATCACGGTCGATCCGCTCGCGGCGCCGCTCAAGCCGTACCCGAGCGAGGACGTGTGGCAGGCCGAGCCGCCGCGGTTCTCGCACGCCAAGCACCTCGACGCCGGCCGCATGGAGGCCAAGGTCGGCTTCCACGTCACGTGCGCCGACTGCCACGTCCGCGGCGAGGGCAAGCTCGCGCGCCCCGATCACGCGGTGTGCGCGCGCTGCCACGCGCCGGAGGCCGCGATCGCCGGCGCGCCGCCGATGGACGACTGCACGGGCTGCCACGAGAAGGGGATCGCGCAGCTGCGCACGCGCGCGCGCCTGATCCGCGGCGATCTGATCCCGTTCGACCACGACCGCCACCGCACCGACCGCCGCGGCGGCGCGATCCGGTGCGAGCAGTGCCACGTCGCGAGCGCGCTGGCGACCGGCTACGCCGACCACGCCGCGCCCGCGATCGCGGCGTGCGTCGGCTGCCACGACGACAGTGATCGCACGCCGACGCACATGCGGATGCGGCGCTGCGAGACCTGCCACACGGGGCGCGCGGTCGGCCTGGTGACGATCGCGCCGCGCAACCACCTGCCGTCGACCGAGCGGCCGCTCGACCACACGATCGCGTTCCGCCGCGATCACGCCGGCGCCGCCGAGCGCGACGCCGCGCGCTGCGCCGCGTGCCACACGCAGATGTCGGGGAACGCGCACGACGCGTGCGACGAGTGCCACCAGACGATGCGCCCCGCCGATCACCGCATCACGTGGCGCGAGCTCGATCACGGCACCGAGGCGGCGGCCGACCGCGACCGCTGCGCGCGCTGCCACGTCGTCGAGTTCTGCACCTCGTGCCACTCGCAGCGGCCGCGCTCCCACGGCTACGCGGGCTCGTTCACCGCCGATCACGGGCCGCTCGCGCGCATCAACCTGCGCTCGTGCATGACGTGCCACCAGGAGAGCTTCTGCGCTCCGTGCCACTCCGCGAGCCCGCGCCGGTGAGATCTTTCATCGTACTCGTCCTCGTGCTCGTGCTCGTACTCGATGCGCAGGCCGATCGCGCGAAGCTCGAGCTCACCTCGGAGCCTCCGCCGCCGGGTCTGCGCATGCGTCGCGCGCGCACCGCCGCGGTGCAGCCGAGCCCGAGCCCGGGCCCGAGCCCGAGCACGAGCGTGATGCCGACAGCCCCCGACGCCTCGATCGACACCGACGCGCTCGTCCTGCGTGACGTCCGCGAGCCGATCTCGGTCCGCTTCAACCTCGGCTACGAGGTCGACGGCACGACGCTCACCAACAACCCGACGCTCGGCGGGTCGACGCCGAACAACAACCCGGGCCACCCCGACTTCTCGACGATCCACGCCTACGGCTTCGGCGAGGGCTACTTCTCGAGCCGCGGCGTCGGCGTACCGAGCCTGTCGACGTACTTCGCGTCGAAGTTCCAGCTGACGCAGCGCGAGCTGGTCGCCGATCCGTCGAACCCCCAGGCGATCGGCGGCCAGGTCGCGACGCCGCCGCCGATCGCGACGTGGTTCGATCGCAGCGGCGTCATCACCCACACCGCGTGGGCCGAGCTGGCGGACTTCTTGCCGTCGAAGAAGCTCGCGCCGCTGCGCGTACGCGCCGGCGCGCTGTACGTGTACGGCCCGTGGGTGATGCACATCTACGGCGGCCTCGCGGCGTGGGAGGGCAAGCTGATCCGCGCGCAGGTCTACGGCGGCAGCCGCGTGCCCGACTACACGTTCGCGGCGAGCGCCCAGCAGCTCGATCGCGCGGGCATCGGCGGGTTCGCCGTGCGCGCCGACCTGCGCGAGCTCGAGCGCGAGGTGCCGCTCGTGCTCGCCGTCGAGGGCCTCGGCTTCACGCGCGCCGGCGAGAACCGGCCGTCGAGCCACGCGCAGATCGAAGCGGACTGGCGGCCGGGCCGCGACACCGCCGTGATCGCGCAGGCGCGCTGGCTCGAGGGCCAGCCCGCGAACGAGCACCTGCAGCTGCGCACGCGCTACGGCGAGGTCACGAACCTCGTCATCGACGTCACCCACCGTCACGCGACCGACTGGCGGTGGGATCCGTCGCTCGTCGGCACCGCGGCGACCGATCCGCTCGCGCCCAAGCGCTACCTCGATCTCGGCCCGGTGCTGCCGCAGTACCTCGTGTCGGCGCGCGCCGGCACGCTGATCGCGGAGAACGTCGATCTCTACGGTCGGTTCGCGGCGTCGTCGATCGCGCCGGGCTCGACCGATCCGGCCGCGTCGGCGTCGGCCTACGCGGCGAACTACCTCGAGGGCGGCGGCGCGCTCGAGGTCCGCATGCGCCGCACGATCGCGCTCGGCGTCACCGGCGTGACGCGGCAGACCAACCGGCCGAAGGATCCGCTGATCGCCGACATGCCGGGCACGCCGCAGCCGCTCGCGATCGACGGCAACCTCGCGGCGATGGGCGAGAAGGGCTTCACCGAGCTCGGCGCGACGCTGCGCATGAACCTCGGCGCACGCAAGTTCTCCGCGCTCGTCGAGGTCTACGGCCGCTACACGCGGTACGAGCGCGACTACTGCCTCGACACGCGCTGCGGCTCGTTCGTCGACACCGGCGTGCCCGACAGCGACGTGCGCGGCGGCGGCCGGTTCCAGGTCGACGCGTGGATCCGCGACCGGCTGCGGCTGTTCGCGAGCTACGATCTGTCGAGCAGGCTCGCGTTCGCGCCGGAGATCACCGGCTACAAGAGCCTGCGGCTCATCATGGAGGGCGTGTACTGATGCGCGCGCTCGCCGTGCTCGTGCTGCTCGCCGGCGTTGTGCACGCCGCGCCGCGCACCGTCGCGCTCGGCTTCGATCACAACGTCCACGATCGCGACGTCTCGGTCGCCGCGCTCGAGCCGATCGCGTGCACGTCCTGTCACGAGCTGGCGAAGGGCAAGC
>JBLMXA010000909.1:0-3036 GCA_050257515.1 Acidobacteriota bacterium
ACTTCTTCTCGTTCGGCGGCTCGAAGCGCGCGACGCGGTGTCGTCGCTGGAGAAGGCGGTCCGGCAGGTCGCGCAGCGCGAGGCGCTGCTCGCCGAGGCGCGCGCCGATCTCGATCGCGCGCTCAAGGTCGGCGGCCCGGGTCGGTTCACGGACCAGCAGGTCGGGTCCTTCAAGCTCGGCCTCTTGATCGGCCGCGGCGGCATGGGCGAGGTCTACGAGGCATACGGCGACAAGATCGGCGAGGCAGCGGTCAAGCTGCTGCACGCGGGGACGCTCGCCGACCGGGTCAGCGTCGCGCGGTTCATGCGCGAGGCGGAGACCGCATCGAAGCTCGACACGCCGTTCGTGGTGCGCGTGCTCGAGGTCGGCACGACCGCGGGCGAGGTCCCGTACCTCGCGATGGAGCGGCTGCGCGGCAGCGACCTGTCGAGCGTGCTGCGCGAGAAGCGCCGGCTGTCGATGGCCGAGACCGTCGAGCTCGTGCAGCAGCTCGCGAACGCGCTCGAGGCCGCGCGCGGCGCCGGCATCGTCCACCGCGATCTCAAGCCGCAGAACATCTTCCTCGCCGAGCTCGGCGGGGGCGTGCGCGTGTGGAAGCTGCTCGACTTCGGCGTCAGCAAGCTCGGCGATCACACCGGAACGCTGACGAAGGGGCATGTCGTCGGCACGCCGATGTACATGGCGCCCGAGCAGGCGCGCGGCGAGGCCGTCGACCATCGCGCCGACACGCTCGCGCTCGCGACCGTCGCCTACCGCGCGGTCACCGGCCAGCCGCCGTACGCCGGGCGCGACGTGCCGACGATCCTCTACAACGTCGTACATCGCGTGCCTCAGCGCCCCGGTGAGCTCGTCAAGGTGCCGAAAGATCTCGAGCGCGTGCTCGCGATCGGGATGGCCAAGCTGCCGGTGCAGCGGTTCGCGACGGCGAGCGAGCTCGCCGAGGCGTTCGACGCGGCCGCGCATGGCAAGCTCGGCCGAGACCTGCGCGAGCGCGCGGACGCGCTGATCGCCGCGCGCCCGTGGGGTTCCGGCTAGGGTACGATGGTCTCGTGGTACCTCGCCTGGTGGTTGTATCGATGCTGGGCGCGTGCGGATTCCAGCAGGAGCTGCGAACGAGACGCCGCTGCAGGGCGATGCGTCGCCCGATGTCGCGACCGTCGCGGACGCCGCGCGCGATGCCGCACGCGACGCGCCGCCGGACGCGCCGCCGGACGCGCCGCCGGACGCGCCGCGCATCCCGCTCGACTGCCTCGACGCGTACCAGCACGGGGTGACGACCGACGGTCCGATCACGATCTCGCCCGGCGGGGGCGCCGCCTACACCGCGTACTGCGACATGACGACGGCCGGCGGCGGCTGGACGCTCGTCTACGTCTACGGCTTCACCGACTACACGAACTTCGGCGGCAACGGCAACGCGGTGACGCCGCGGCCGACGTGGGCGTTCTCGAGCACGGGCTCGGTGCCGACGTCGACGACCGTGCCGGCCGATCCGACGACGACCGGCGCGCTCGACTACACGCGATGGGCCGCGCTCGGCACGAGCTTCCTCGTCACGTCGAACATCGACAACTGGTACGCGTGCACCGCGGGCACCGGCTCGCTCGTCACCGGCGGCACGAACGGCACCGCCACCTGCACGGTCGCGAAGGTGAACACCGCGACGTGCACGACCGACGTGCCGACCGGCGTCCACTGGTACTCGACCGGACCGTGGCTGGAGGGCGGCGCGCAGGTGCAGTATCCGATCTTCGTGTTCTGGGACGGCTCGACGAACGCGGCGAGCTGGCCGACGCACGATCCGTGCGGCGCCGACGGGGCGAACCAGCTCACCGGCGTCGCGACGCCGCGCGGCGCGATCTACCTGCGGCGCTAACGGCGGAGCAGCCGCGCGAGCTTGTTGCGCGAGATGCCGAGCGCGCGCGCGGCCGCGGACTGGTTGCCGCCCTCGCGATCGAGGATCGCGCGCGCGTAGCGGCGCTCGGCCTCCTCGAGCGACAGATCGCCGGGCAGGGTGACGCCGTCCTGCGCCGCAACCGGGAGCGCCGCCGACGAGATCGCCGGGATGCCGACCATCGAGTCGCTCGCGGTCTGCGCGGTGCGCAAGCCGAGATCCTTCACCGTGAGCGCCGGGCCCTGGCACAGCACGACCGCCCGCTCGATCGTGTTCTCGAGCTCGCGCACGTTGCCCGGCCATCCGTACGCGACGAGCAGCGGGCGCGCGGCCTCCGCGAGGCGCAGCGGACCCTTGCGGTAGCGGCGCGAGAACTGCTGGACGAAGTGCTCCGCGAGATCGGTGATGTCGTCGCCGCCGCGCGCGCGCAGCGGCGGGATCTCGATCTCCACCACGCGTAGACGAAAATACAGGTCGCTGCGGAACTGCCCGGCGCTCGCCATCGCGGCGAGATCTCGGTTCGTGGCCGCGACGAGTCGGACGTCGGCGGTCAGCGTCTCGCGGCCGCCGATGCGCTCGAACTGGCGCTCCTGCACGAACCGGAGCAGCTTGCCCTGCAACGGCAGCGGCAGCTCGCCGATCTCGTCGAGGAACAGCGTGCCGCCGTTCGCGGCCTCGACCTTGCCGATCACCCGCTGGTCGGCGCCGGTGTACGCGCCGCGCTCGTGGCCGAACAGCTCGCTCTCGACGAGCGCCGCCGGTAGCGTCGTGCAGTCGACGTGGACGAACGGCTGGTCGCGGCGCGCGCTGTTGACGTGGATCGCGCGCGCGAGCAAGCCCTTGCCGGTGCCGGTCTCGCCGTGCAGCAGCACGGTCGCGTCGGTCTGCGCGGCGCGCACGATCACCTCGTAGACCGCGGCCATCGCGGGCGAGCGGCCGATGACGTGGTTGAACCGGCCCCTCACGACGAGCCCGCGCTGCGCGTCTTCGCCCCGCAGGCTCGTGTAGTCGAGCGCCCGTCCGATCTGCTCGGCGAGCACCTGCGCGAACTCGACGTCGCGCGGCGAGAAGTAGCCGTCCTTCTTGTCGAGCACCTGCAGCACGCCACGCACCTGGCCGCGGCGCACGATCGGCGCGGTCA
>JBLMXA010000910.1:0-5271 GCA_050257515.1 Acidobacteriota bacterium
GAACGCGTCCTACCGCGACGGCAGCCTCGAGTTGCACCCGGACGTCAACATCGGCATCGTGGTCGCGCTGGAGGCCGGGCTCCTCTCGCCGGTTCTCCGGAATGCGGACAGGAAATCGTTGGTGGGCAGCCAGCGCCTCGAGGACGAGCTCGTCGAGGCGGCGGTGCGCGGTCAGCTGGGACGGCTGCATGGCGGCCCGCCCTCACGCACGTCCCGTTCCAACGATCGGCGCGTGCAAGTACGCGATCCATCGCGCTGGTGTGATGCGCCGGCGACACAGGCGGCTACTGCGCTGGCCACCCGGGCGTTACGAGACGCCGCACGAATGCCGCTCGACGCGGCGATCCGGAGCAGTCGTCGTCTAGGCGGCGGGCTCGAACGCGGGCGCCGGATCGACCGCGACCCCGGGCAGCCCCGGGTCCAGCAGGCCGCCGTGGCCGGCCTCGTCGCCGTGGTAGCCGGCCTCGCCGTGATCGGTCTCGTCGAGGCCCATCTCCTCGTTCTCGGCGCTCGGCCGCAGCCCGAGCGCGGCCTTGATCGCTTACGCGATCACCGCCGTGCCGCCGACCGACAGCGCGAGCGTGATCCCCACCGCCTTCATCTGCTCGAGCCACAGGCCGTGGCCGACGAGCGCGCCGAGGTTCGTCTTGAGGTTCGGGTTGACGTTGGCGTTCGCGAACACGCCGGTGAGGATCGCCCCGAGCGTGCCGCCGACGCCGTGGACGCCGAACGTGTCGAGCGCGTCGTCGTACTTGAAGATCGCCTTGAGCTTGGTGCACGCGAGGAACGGCACGACGCCGGCGACGAGGCCGATGAACACCGCGCTGCTCGCCGTCACGAAGCCCGCGGCCGGCGTGATCACGACGAGCCCCGCGACCGCGCCCGAGCAGAAGCCGAGCACCGTCGGCTTGCCGCGCGTCGCCCACTCGAGCGCGGGCCAGGTCGCCGCGCCGATCGCGGCGGCGAGCGTCGTGGTCATGAACGCGTTCGCGGCGATGCCGTCGGCGGCGACCGCGCTGCCCGCGTTGAAGCCGTACCAGCCGACCCACAGCATGCCGGTGCCGACGACCGTCAGCACGAGGCTGTGCGGCATGAACGCGCGCTTGCCGAACCCGGTGCGCTTGCCGAGGATCAGGCACAGCACGAGCGCCGACCAGCCCGAGGACATGTGGACGACCGTGCCGCCCGCGAAGTCGATCGCCTTGATCGACGCGTGCGCGTTGAACACGCCGTTCATCGCGCCGTCGATGCCCCACACCATGTGCGCGAGCGGGAAGTAGACGAGGAGCATCCACGCCGCGATGAACGCGATCACCGACGAGTACTTCATGCGCTCGGCGATCGCGCCGACGATCAGCGCCGGCGTGATGATCGCGAACATCATCTGGAACATCGCGAACACGTTCTGCGACACCCACGCGGCGTAGTCGCCGTTCGGCGTCGCGTCGACTCCGCCGAGGAACGCGAAGTCGAGGCCGCCGAGGACCGGGCTGCCCTTCGCGAACACGAGGCTGTAGCCGACCGCCCACCACAGCAGCGTGACCAGCCCGGCGCTGCCGAAGCACTGCGCGAGCACGCTCAGCACGTTCTTGCGGCGGACGAGACCGCCGTAGAACAGCGCCAGGCCGGGCAGCGTCATGAACAGCACGAGCGCGGTCGAGGTCATCATCCAGCCGTTGTGGCCGGGGCCCGGCGTCGCCGCGAGCGCGCCACCGCTCGCATCGGGCGCGCTGTTGGTGACGTAGGCCTCGAGGTTCGCGACGCGCTGCTCGAGGCTCGGGCCGGCCGCCGGCACCGGCACCGCATCCGCCACCGCGACCCGCGGATGCACGAGGAACACCGCGACGAGGACGAGACTGGCGATTCCGGCACAGAGTGCTCGCGTGGCGCTCATGCGCCCAGCCTACGGGCGGCGATGTTTCCGGCTTGTATCGCGCTCGCAAAAGGTTGGCGCTGAACGCGCGTCCGATCCCTCCGGAGCGCGCTGGCGCACACGACCGCCGTACGGAGACTCGCGGTAGCCTTGCCCGAATGGAGGAGCACGCGCCGCCTCGCGTCGTCATCCTCGCGGTCCGGCCGGAGGTCGATGGAGGCCGGTATCCGATCAAGCGCGTGGTCGGCGAGACCGTCGAGGTCGAGGCCGATCTCGTCGCCGATGGCCACGACGTGCTGCGCGGCGTGCTGCGGCATCGCCCGCCCGGCGAGCAGCCGTGGCAGGAGGTCGAGCTCGCGGCGGCCGGCAACGACACCTGGCGGGCGAGCTTCGTCGCGAGCGCGCTCGGCCGCCATCACTACACCGTCGCGGCGTGGATCGACGCGTTCGCGTCGTGGCGGCGCGGGCTCGAGCGCAAGGTCGAGGCCGGCGTCGACGTCGGCGTCGAGCTCGCCGAGGGCGCCGCGCTGGTCGCGGAGGCCGGCGCGCGGATCGGAGATGCCGCGCTGTGCGACGCCGCACGCGTGCTGCGCGGCGAACAGCCGGTCGAGCTGCGCATCGCCGCAGCGCTCGACCCGACGCTCGCCGAGCGGATGGCGCGCGCCGCCGATCGCTCGCACGCGACGCGGTCCGGGCGCGAGCTCGAGGTCCACGTCGAGCGCCCGCTCGCCGCGTGCTCGGCGTGGTACGAGCTGTTCCCGCGCTCGACCGGCCCCGGCGGCCGCCACGGCACGCTGCGCGACGCGGAAGCCTGGCTCGACTACATCCGCGACCTCGGCTTCGACCTCGTCTACCTGCCGCCGATCCACCCGATCGGCCGCGCGTTCCGCAAGGGGCCGGACAACACGCCGACCGCCGGGCCCGGCGATCCTGGCAGCCCGTGGGCGATCGGCGGGCCCGAGGGCGGCCACACGAGCGTCCACCCCGAGCTCGGCACGCTCGCCGACTTCGATCACTTCGTCGCGGCCGCGCGCGAGCGCGGGCTCGAGGTCGCGCTCGACATCGCGCTGCAGTGCTCGCCGGATCACCCGTGGGTGCGCGAGCACCCGAGCTGGTTCGAGCACCGCGCCGACGGCACGATCCGGTACGCCGAGAACCCGCCGAAGAAGTACCAGGACGTCTATCCGTTCGACTTCGACAGCGCCGACTGGCGCGCGCTGTGGGACGCGCTGCGCGACGTGTTCGTGTTCTGGTGCGAGCGTGGCGTCCGCGTGTTTCGCGTCGACAACCCGCACACCAAGCCGCTGCCGTTCTGGGAGTGGTGCCTGCGCGAGGTGTCCGCACGCTATCCCGATGCGGTCTTCCTCGCCGAGGCGTTCACGCGCCCGAAGCTGATGTACGCGCTCGCGAAGGTCGGGTTCTCGCAGTCGTACACGTACTTCACGTGGCGGACGACGCGGTGGGAGCTCGAGACCTACCTGCGCGAGCTCGCGAGCGCGCCGGTCGCCGAGTTCTTCCGCCCGAGCTTCTGGCCGACGACCCCCGACATCTTCCCCGAGCACCTCGTGCACGGCGGGCGCGCCGCGTTCGTGCAGCGGCTCGTGCTCGCCGCGACGCTCGCCGCGAACTACGGCGTGTACGGGCCGTCGTACGAGCTGATGGAGCGCGAGCCGCGCGCCGGCGCCGAGGAGCTCGCGCGCAACGAGAAGTACCAGCTGCGCGAGTGGGACGTGACGCGAGAAGACTCGCTGCGCCACGTCGTCGCGCGGCTCAACCGGATCCGCCACGCGCACCCCGCGCTGCAGGACCTCCGCTCGCTCGCGTTCCACGGCAGCGACAACGCGCTCGTCATCGCCTACTCGAAGCGGCGTGGCGACAGCAGCGTGCTCGTCGTCGTCAACCTCGACCCGCACCACACCCACCGCGCGTGGCTCGACCTCGATCTCGCCGCGCTCGGCGTCCCCTCCGATCGCACGTTCCAGGTCCACGATCTGTTGTCGGGCGCGCGCTTTTCGTGGCGAGGTCCGCGTAACTTCATCGAGCTGGTTCCCGATCAGATGCCCGCGCACATCTTCGAGGTCAGGCGCTTCGCGCGGAGCGAGAATCAGTTCGAGTACTTCCTATGAGTAGTGACGAGCAGCTGCCCGACGATCCGCTGTGGTTCAAGGACGCGGTCATCTACGAGGTCCACATCCGCGCGTTCCAGGACTCGACGAACGACGGCATCGGCGACATCGGCGGGCTGATCTCGCGCCTCGACTACCTCGCCGATCTCGGCATCACCGCGATCTGGCTGCTGCCGTTCTATCCGTCACCGCTGCGCGACGGCGGCTACGACATCGCCGACTACACGAACGTCCATCCCCACTACGGCTCGCGCGACGATCTCGCGCGGCTGCTCGGCGAGGCGCACCGCCGCGGCATCCGCGTGATCACCGAGCTCGTGCTCAACCACACGTCCTCGGATCACCCGTGGTTCCAGCGCGCGCGGCGCGCCGCGCCCGGCAGCCCCGAGCGCGACTTCTACGTGTGGAGCGACACGCCGACGAGGTACCAGGACACCCGCATCATCTTCCAGGACTACGAGACGTCGAACTGGTCGTGGGATCCGCTCGCGAAGGCGTACTACTGGCACCGCTTCTACGCGCACCAGCCGGATCTGAACTTCGACAACCCGGCGGTCCACGACGCGCTGTTCGGCGTGATCGACTTCTGGATGGCGATGGGCGTCGACGGCATGCGGCTCGACGCCGTGCCCTACCTCTACGAGCGCGAGGGCACGAGCTGCGAGAACCTGCCCGAGACGCACGAGTTCCTGAAGCGGCTGCGCGCCCACATCGACGACAAGTTCAAGAACCGCATGCTGCTCGCCGAGGCCAACCAGTGGCCCACCGACGCCGCCGCCTACTTCGGCGACGGCGACGAGTGCCACATGAACTTCCACTTCCCGCTGATGCCGCGGATGTTCATGGCACTCGAGCTCGAGGACAGCTTCCCGATCATCAACATCCTCAAGCGCACGCCGCGGATCCCGGAGAGCTGCCAGTGGGCGATGTTCCTGCGCAACCACGACGAGCTCACGCTCGAGATGGTCACCGACGAGGATCGCGACACGATGTACCGCGCGTACGCCGCCGAGCGCACCGCGCGCCTGAACCTCGGCATCCGCCGCCGGCTCGCACCGCTGCTCGGCGTGCGCCGCAAGATCGAGCTGATGAAGGCGCTGCTGCTGTCGCTGCCCGGCACGCCCGTCATCTACTACGGCGACGAGATCGGGATGGGCGACAACATCTACCTCGGCGACCGCGACGGCGTGCGCACGCCGATGCAGTGGAGCTCGGACCGCAACGCCGGGTTCTCGCGCGCGAACCCGCAGAAGCTGTACCTGCCGCCGATCA
>JBLMXA010000911.1:0-3108 GCA_050257515.1 Acidobacteriota bacterium
GCGACGTCGATCGACGCGATCACGCCTGCGACCCACGCGCTGACGTCCATCGCGGTCAGCGGCAGCGGCCCGCGCTCGGTCGACAGCGCGCCGAAGCTGGCGTCCTCCTCGCGGCCAAAGCTGGCCACCTCCTCCTCGGTCATCAGCGTGAGCGCGACGGTCATGGTTCCTCCAGTGTGCTCGCAACGCGAGCGATGAGCCCGCGGTGTGCGAGCTCGGTGACGAGTGGTGCCGCGGCCGCGCGCAGCGCGCGGACGTCGGCGGGCGACAGGTGCAGCGACGCATCGCCGGGGACGGCGACGACCAGGGTGGAATCGGGCGTGAGCTCGACGCGAAGCTCGAGCGGGCGCGATGACGGTGGCGGTGATGGTGGCGGCGACGGTGACGGTGACGGTGATGGTGGCGGTGGCGGTGGCAGCGGCTCGCGCTTCCAGAAGTCGCGGCGCGCGGCCTTGGACGCGCGGGTGAGCGTGACGCCGCTCATCCGCTCGAGCGTGAAGTCGTCGA
This sequence comes from Acidobacteriota bacterium, assembly GCA_050257515.1. Lineage (GTDB taxonomy): Bacteria > Myxococcota_A > Polyangia > Haliangiales > Haliangiaceae > JABFXX01. Next base: position 508 of record JBLMXA010000911.1, read on the forward strand.
GCGTCGGCCACATGCGACGGATGTCGGCGAGGCTGTGCTCGGCGCCCTGCAGGCGCTTGATCGAGACGATCTGTGCGAGGTGACGCCTGCCGTAGAGCGCGGTGCGGCCGCGCTGGGCGACCGGACGATCGAGCAGGCCAATCGTCGCGTAGTAGCGGACGGTGCGCTCGTCCGGCACGGCGCGGATCTGGCCGTTCTTCGGCGCCGGCAGCGCGGCGATGCGAGCGGCGGCCTCGCTGACGAGCTCGGGGAACGTCCAGGTTTCGTCCACGCCGGACAACATAACACTGTATCAAACACTGTCAAATAGATTTCGTGCCGTGCCCTGCCGCTCCCGCTCGGCCGCTCCCGCACAACCTCGTGATCTCGTCGAGGTGGACACGAAAAGGTAGGGAAGCCTGCCGAAGTTTTCTGGTGACGGAGCGTCAGCGATTCCCTTATCGTCTGTGCATGCGCGCAACGTGGTCGGCCGTCCTACTGGTAGGTGGTTGTTCTCTCCCCGTCACTTCCACCGGTTCGGGCGAGCAGCCGGTCGCCGACCCCGCGCCGACGCTGTCGATCGTCGCGGGCGACTTCCACGACGCGGTGGACGGCAGCAGCATCTCGTACTGCGATCCGAGCTCGACCCCGGCTTGCGCCGCGGCGCCCTCGATCCAGGTGCGCTGGGGCACGCCGGCGGATGCGACCGATCAGAGCGGCCTCGGGTTCGAACCGACCACCGGTACGACGATCACCTACGGCAGCAACTTCGCGATCGGCACGCTCTCGCACTTCAACTTCCCGACCGTCGCCGGCACCGCCGCGACGAGCGTGAGCCTCGATCTCGAGGTGCGCGTCGACCCGTCGGTGCCCGGCCCCTCGCTGTTCGACTCGACGATCACGATCCCGTTCACGATCGACGAGACCCCGAACGAGCCGCCGTGCGCGTACCCGTCGACGGTGCCGTGCGCCGACAAGATCACGTTCGGCACGTCGACGTTCCAGTTCAACTCGACGTCGAACAGCACGATCTACACGCTGTCGATCTCGGGCTTCTTCGATCCGGCGTCGACGACGCCGGTCGACGGCCTGATCTCGCAGGAGAATGGCACGTCGAGCGCCGACCTGCTCGCGGTGCTCGACGAGAAGTGCGTCGACAGCGACGGCGACGGCGTGTGCGACGAGGTCGATAACTGCCCGAGCGTCGCGAACGCCGATCAGCTCGACACCGACGGCGACGGCGTCGGCGACGCGTGCGACAACTGCCCGACCACGCCGAACCCGGACCAGGCTGATAGCAACGGCAACGGGATCGGCGATGCGTGCGAGGATCCGGTCGCGCAGGCGTGCCCGTGCGAGAACGACTGGAAGAACCACGGCGAGTACGTCAGCTGCGTCGCTCACATCACGCAGGACCTGGTCAAGCAGGGCCTGATGACCGAGGCGACGCGCGCCGACAAGGTCACGACCGCCGCGCAGAGCAGCTGCGGCAAGTAATTCGCCGCGGGCGTTGTCCGTTCTGATTCCTGTTCCGCTTCACTGTTGAATTCCGGAATTCAATAGAGAAGCGGAACCGGAAACAGAATCATGAATGGCGCGGGGTTTCAGGCTCGCAGCTTCGCGAGGAACGTGTCGGCCTCGCCCGCGAGCACGTCACCGAGCAGGCGCAGCTCGCGCAGCCGCGCCGACGACGTCCGCCACGCGAGCCCGAGCGTGCGGCCCGGCGCCGGCTTGCCGATCGGCGCGGTGTCGACCGGACCGCGCGGGTGGACGAGCGCGGCCGCGGCGGCCTCGGGCAGCAGCGTGACGCCGAGCCCGCCGGCGACCATCTGCACGAGCGTCGGCAGGCTCGTCGCGCGCACCTCCATCGACTCGACCGCGCCGCCGCGATCGCACACCGCGAGCGCCTGGTCGCGCAGGCAGTGGCCGTCCTCGAGCAGCAGCACGGTCTCGTGGTCGAGGTCGCGCTCGGTGAGCCGCCCGCGCTTGGCGAGCAGCGCGTGCCCGCGCGGCGCGGCGACCACGAAGCTCTCGCGCGCGATCGCCGCGCACGTGACGTCGCCGGGCACCGGCAGCGCGAGCAGCGCGGCCTCGAGCTGACCGGCGTCGAGCTGCGCGAGCAGCCGCGCGGTCTGGTCCTCGCGCAGGATCAGCTCGAGCCGCGGGAACCGCCGACGCACCTCCGGCAGCAGCGCGGAGAGCCAGTACGGCGCGATCGTCGGGATCACGCCGAGCCGCAGCGGGCCGACGAGCGGCTCCCCGCGCCGCCGCGCCGCATCGCCGACGGTATCGATCGCGTCGAGGGCGATCCGCGCGCGACCGACGACATCGTCGCCTGCCGGCGTCACGAGCACCGAGCGGCGGTCGCGCTCGAACACCTGCACGCCGAGCAGGTGCTCGGCGCTCGCGACCTGCGCCGACAGCGCGGGTTGCGAGATCCCGAGCTTGGCGGCCGCCTTGCGAAAGTTTCGCTGGTCGGCGACCGCGACGAGGCACTCGAGCTGGCGGATCGACGGACGCTGCATGATAGGAAATGTCTATCACATGAATCGATTCTGTCGATTGGACCAATCACATGGGCGAGCGCATGGTGAGCGCATGAAGACCATCGGAGACAAGTTC
>JBLMXA010000912.1:0-9701 GCA_050257515.1 Acidobacteriota bacterium
CAACGATCTGGCGTTCGCGATGCGGCGCGGTCGCTCGGTGCCCGCGAGCGAGGTCGCCGAGACGCTCGCCGCCGTCTGCGAGCCGCGCCGGACGACCCACGCGACCGCCTGATCGCCCTCCGATCGCATGCGAGCTTCAGGCTCGCGAGAGCTTCTTCTCGGCCGCATAGAGGTGCTGGAGCACATCGGAGATCGCGACCGCGCCGAACAGGGTCGATACGAACCGCGTGATGCGCGGCGACAACACGAACCCGGCACCGAGCGCCGCGGCGATCCAGGGCGCGATACACCAGTTGCACGTCACCAGATCGCCGACCGCACGGCGGAAGCCTTCGCCTCGCGCCTTCTCCTCCACCTCGCCGCCACCGATCGACTTCTGATAGCGCACGAACGGCGCGCGCAGCGGGCTCGTGACCCAGTCCTTCGTGACGATGCGCGCGAGCTTGTGCGTCGCGATCGACATCAGCACGAAGTCCCCCCACGCGATCCGCCTCGGCAGGCGATCGGCGTAGAGGGCGACGAAGGTGGTCACGCCAGCGGTCCAAATTCCTAGCAGCGCGGCGTACCCGCGGAGCGGCATCGGCTCGTTCGGGCTGTACTCGACGGCGACGGTCGGACGTCGTTCGGCTTGGCTCTGCGTCGTGGGTTGCATCGGTCACCTCATGTGTTGCGTGTCAGCTCGGGGAGCCGGATCCGTGCTCGGGGTTCGCCCGAGTACCTCCCGGGCAGCGAGCCACGATCGCGAGCGCAGCAAGCGCCGTACCCCACGGTGGTCGATGGAATGGCGCTTGCGTTCATTTCCGATCCGTGGCCGTCCGGTCGATCCTCGCCATCCCGGCAGCCGCCTCACTCGCGGGTGGCATCGTCGCGGCGCGCGAGCAGCGGCACATCGGCTGCACGTCTGCGAAGGATGGCGCCGCGTGACCGTCGCGCCCATCGCATCCTGCCGATCGGCCTGGCGCTCGTCGCCGGCTACGTCGATGCATACGCGGTGCTGACGTTCGGGGTGTTCGTGTCGTTCATGAGCGGGAATACCCTCCGGGGCCGGCCGACGCGCATCCGTGCACGCACGGTCAGCCATGCGCGCGGTGGGGCGCCGGACGTTCGCTGCTAGGCTTCGGGGAGGAGGCATCATGTTGACTCGCTTGTCTGTGCTCGCGGTTTGTCTCTGCTGGCAGGTTTCGGCGTCAGCCGCGCCGCCGGTGAACGACCAGGGATGCCCGGCTGCGGTGACGAACGCGATCCAGAAGGCCTATCCGAGCTCGACCGTCACGCGGTGCAATGGCGAGCGCGAGCACGGTCGACGACAGTTCGCGACGGCAGTGACGAAGGCCGATGGCACCCGCGTCGAAGTGGACGTCGCGCCCGACGGCACGATCCTGCTCACCGAGGAGCGCATCGCGGTCTCGAACGTGCCGGCTGCCGTGATGAGCGCGTTCGCCGCGAAGTACCCCGGGGCCAAGGTCACGCGCGCCGAAAAGCAGACGCCGTCGCACGGTCCCGCGACGTACGAGCTCGGCTTTGCCGCGAAGGTCGGCCACAAGGAGGCGACGTTCACCGCGACGGGCAAGTTCGTCGAAGAGGAGTAGCGACGCCGGCCCGCAACGTGGACGATGAACGTGTTTGCGCTCGCCGGCAGTAGATCGTGGTTCGAGGGCATCTTCGACTCGCTCGCTGCAGGGACCTTTCTCTACATCGCGATGCTGGACATCATCAGGACGGAGTTCGAGGTCCGCGGCGATCGCTGGCAGAAGTGGTCCCTCGCGTCGGCCGGATTCGCGACGATGGCGGTGCTCGCGCTGTGGACGTGACACTCCGCCCGCGATCCGCCGGCCAGCTCACCGCGACCGGTCGCGCGCTCGAGGTTCCGTCGGTGTCGTGGTCGTGGCCGAGCCACTCCCTCCGGTCCTGACGCTCGAGCCCGTGCCGTGATCCACGTGTATCAGCACACGCTCGCGCACGTGATCGGCGGCCGCTGTCGCTACACGCCGTCGTGCTCGCAGTACGGTCTGGCCTGCATGCGCCAGCACGGCGCGATGCGCGGCACGTACTACACCGTACGGCGCATCGCGCGCTGCCGGCCGTTCTATCCGGGCGGCTACGATCCTCCGCCCCCGCCGCGCGTCCGAGCGGCGAGGCGGATCATGCGATCGCGATCCTGACGACCACGAACGTCACGTAGAGCGCGATGATCGTGATGCCTCCCGGCCGATGCAGCCCGCCGCGGACGAGCGCGAGCACGAGGCTGATGCAGGTGAGGCCGATCAACCACCACAGCTCGAGATCGGCGACCCAGCCGCTCGTGATCCCGAACACCACGGCGGGGACCCCGATTCCCACGACGATGTTGATGGTGTTGCTGTTCAACGTCTCGCTGAGCATCGCCTCGCCTCGCTGGTGCCGCGCCAGACGCGCCGACGTGTAGACGTTCGGGATGCCGGTCAGCGCGGCGATCACGAGCGCACCGGTGACCTCCTTCGGGATCCCGAATGCGTCCGTCATGCGCAGCACGGCATGCACGTTCGCGACGCTGCCGAGCACGATCAGCAGCACCGAGCCGCTGATGATCCCGGCGAGCTCCCAGCCGGTGTGGGCAGTGGGCTTCTTCCCGGTGGCCTGGTCACCAGGACGTGGGCCGGCGTGCTGGTGGATGCGCTCGAGCGCCGAGGCCAGGGCGTCGCGCACGCGCCCCGGCAGCGGCAGCGACCGGATGGCGGAACCGCGCACGATCAGCGCGAGCGCGTAGAGCGTGACGATCAGCAGCAGCAGCGCGAGCGTCCACCACGCTCCGATCACGTGGTAGGCGAGGAGCGCCGTGCACGCGGTCGCCAGCAGCGAGGCCGTCCCGCCCGTGGTCACCGAGGCCCTCTCGAACGCGATGCCGCCCGACAGCAACGCTCCGAGCCCGAGCAGGGCCGCCAGGTTGAACAGGTTCGACCCGAACACGACCCCGATCCCGACCGCCTGGTGGCCGGACACGCTCGCCGCGAGCGCCGAGGAGATCTCGGGAGAGTCCGCGCCCAGCGCCGTGATCAACCCGAGCGTGCCCGGCGAGAGTCGGAAGCGATGCCCGACCTCGTCGAGCGCCTCCGCCAGCCAGTTGCTCGCGAACACGACGCTGGCAATGCATGGGAGGAACACCGTCGCGGCGAGCCACAGTGACACGGCGCTAGTGACCCCCTGGCATCACCGACGACTCGGTCAGCGACCACATGCCGATCGTCGATGCACGAACGCGGCCCGCCCGGCCGGCGCGTGCAGGCGCGTCGCGTGCATGAAGCTCGGGGATGACGACCCGCGACAACCGCATCGCGCGCGAGCATCGAGCGCCATGATGCGAACCGCCCTGATCGTCCTGGCTGTCGCGGGATCGCGCGCCGACGCGCGACCACCGGCGGCCTACGGCGCGCTGGTCTGCTACCAACGCGCGACGACCGCAGGTGCGTCGACGACGAACGCGACGAGGCTATGCCTCGGGGCGGCGAGCGATGCTCCGGCGCGCTGCTTCGAGCAGGCGAGCAGCGAGCTCGGCGCGAACGAGCTCGCGACCGTTCGCCTGTGCACCGGAGCGACCAGCGATCGCCGGGTCAGGTGCGTGAGGTCGCTGATGGGCAAGACGGGGATGAACCAAGCCTCGGCGGTCGCGTCGTGCTCGCTGCACGGAATCGCGCCCGTGCCGCCACCGGGGCCGAGTCGCGCATCGTGCATCGAGACCGCGCTCGACCAGACGGACCTGTCCGAGCTCGCGGCCACGCGGCTGTGCCGTGGTGCGCGGTCGTCGCGCCCCGCGAAGTGCGTGGCCTGGGGCGAGCAGCACGTGCTCGCAGACCAGCTGGCGCTCGTCGCGCTCTGCGCCGAGTACATCTGGATCGACACCTACGGTCATCGCTATCGGTGATGCGCCCGCTGGTGACGCCTTGCCGCGCGCAGCGAGCGTGACAACGGCATCGATCCTCGGTCCTCGCACGTTCGTCCTCGCACACCGTCGGCCTGCCGCACGCTGCATGACCGCTCGGCCGTGGCGAACCTGTGGCTCGGCCACGGAATGAGCTGGTTCCGGGATCACCGGCAGACCTGCCGCCGAGAAAGGCGACGACGAGCTTCGGACCGCTCAGTGTGCGTGCTGCAGGCTGCGTGCGAAGCGCGCGGTCAGTGCACCGCCGGCAAGCAGCAACGCGCCGCCGACGCCGAGCATCGCGACCGCAGACAGCGCGAGCGCGGGACCGACGTGGATCACCCCGAGGATCCCGAGCACGACCGCGCCGGCGCCTGCGAGCGCCATCCCGCCGCTGGTAGCCTCGACGCCGCGGTACGTGACGCGTTCGACCTTGCGTTCGGGATCGCGCGCGAGCCGAGCGAGCTCCGGCTGTTCCGGCGCGGCAAGCAAGATCGAACCACCGAGCACGATCGTGGCGACGGGGATCAGCACCATCGGAAGGACGTTCGCGAGCGCGATGATGCCGAGCGCGATGCCGGCGGCGCCACCGAGAACTTCGCTGCTCATTCCGCCGACGAGCTCGACGCGCTCGGTCTCGTCATGGACGCGCGCGACGGTATCGTTCCAGCGTGCGGCAACTGCGGCGCCGTGCGCGAGCAGCGCGCCGCCGATCCCGATCGTCGCGATCGCCGTCAGATAGGCCGGCAAGTATCCGGCGAGAGCGATGATCGCGAGTACGACGGCAGCACCGCCGCCGATCGCTTCGAGCGACGACCCGCCGGTGATCGTCGCGGCGGTCGTCCTCTCGGCACGCAGCTCGGTGCGGCTGGACGCATCAGGGGAGTTATCGTCGTGCGCGTGGTGATACACGACCTCACCTTCGGGCACGTGCGTATCGGATCGCATGGTTGGCATGGAGTACCTCTGATCCGTTGCCGTGCACTCCGCGTTCCGCGGGTCGTGCCCGGCCGTGTGCGCTCAGAGCTCCTCGGACCGCTACGTCGGAGACGTGAGGCACTCCAGGCGCTGATCGGCCGTGACGCCGGTGGGGGCCCCCGGAGCTCCAGGCCGCGATCGGGTAGACTCGATCGTGAAGCTGGAGGAAGAGGCTCCCGGCCAACCGGGCGAAGAGGGCCACTGGGGCATCGCCCGCAAGCAGGACATCGCCACCGCGATCGACGAGACGAGTCGGGTCTGGTTCACGCTCGCACGTGGCCGCCTCGACGAGGTGTTCTTTCCGCGTCCCGATCATCCGTGCGTCCGGAGCCTCGGGCTCGCGATCGCAGACGGCGAGCTGTACGTCGAGGACGACGACGCCGCGCACGCGGCGTCGCGTCCCGACGAGGCCGCGCCGATCCTCTCGATCGCGAGCCGGCATGCCGCGTACTCGATGCACAAGGAGACGATCGTCGATCCACGTTCGGACACCGTCCTCCAGCGCATTCGCTGGGACGCCGGCGCGCGTGCCCACCTGTTCGCGTTCCTCGAACCCCACGTCGGCATGTCGGCCACCGGGGTCGCGGGCTGCGTGCTCGATCACTGTGGACGCACCGTGCTGGGCGCCGAAGGTGATGGCGTCGCGGTCGCGCTCGCCGCCAGCACGCCGTGGTGCGCGGCGAGCGTGGGGTTCGCCGGCGTCTCCGACGGGCGCACGGACCTGCGGGCACACGGCCGGCTGACGCGGGCGTTTCGCCACACCGGGCGAGGGCACGTGATCCTCACCGGCGAGCTCGACCGCAACGACGTCGTGCTGGCGCTCGGATTCGCCGACACGATGCACCAGGCGGCGCAGCTCGCGCTGGCCGCGCTGTCGCGCGGCTACGACGACCTCCGGGGCTCGTTCATCGACGAGTGGCGGCGGTGGCACGGGCGCCGCGACACCCGCGCATCCGGCGCGCTGTGGACACGCAGTGCCTGCGTGCTGAAGACGCTCGAGACGAAGCTCGTCGGCGGCGGGCGGGTTGCCGCGCTCGCGAAGCCATGGGGGCCCTCGCGCGCTCCGCGGATCGACGGCGCCTATCATCTGGTGTGGACGCGAGATCTGGTGGAGACGATGGGCGGCCTGATCGCGGCCGGGGCGCACGCGGAAGCGCGCCAGGCGCTGACGTTCCTCGCGGTCACCCAGGAGGCCGACGGCCACTGGGCCCAGAACACGCGCGTCGACGGCCAGCCGGTCTGGCAGCAAGAGGAGGTCGACGAGACCGCACTACCGATCCTGCTGGTCGACCTCATGCTCCGCGAGCACGTGATCGACGATCGCGATCTCGATCGAGCGTGGCCGGTGCTCGCGCGCGCCGCAGATCATCTGATCGATCGAGGTCTCTCGACCGAGCTCGATCGCTGGGAGGACACCGGCGGGGCGACCCCGTTCACGGTCGCGAGCGAGGTCGCCGCCCTCGCCACGTGCTCGCGGCTGGCACGTCGGCTCGGCGACCGCGACCGCGGACATCGCTTGCACGGCATCGCGGTGCACTGGGACCAGCGGATCGACGAGCTCCTGTATCGTCGTGGTGGTCCGCTCGCCGAGCGGCTCGGGATCGCCGGCTACTATGTCCGCGCACGCAAGCCGGGCGCGCGGTTCCCCGAGCTCCGGCTGCCCGTGCTGCCGCCGACCGAGCTGAGCCCGGACGCGCTCGCGCTGGTGCGGTTCGGCCTGCGCGCGCCCGACGATCCGCGGATCCGCGACACCGTGACCGCGATCGACGCCGTGTTGCAGGTCGATATCGCGGGACTGCCCGGCTGGCGGCGTTACCCGGGCGATCATTACGGCGAGTACCCCGACGGCAGACCCTTCGATGGCGGCGGCGTGGGCCGATCGTGGCCGCTGCTCGTCGGCGAGCGCGCTCACTACGAGCTCGCGCTCGGGCGCATCGACCGCGCACGCGCGCTCGCTCGCGCGCTCGAGCACTTCGCGAGCGCGACCGGCATGATCTCGGAGCAGGTGTGGGACGCGCCCGACGTGCTCGAGCGTGGCCTCGTTCGCGGCCAGCCCACGTGGTCCGCGTCACCGCTCGGCTGGGCCCACGCCGAGTACCTGAAGCTGTGCAGGTCGCTCGCGGACGGGCGCGTGTTCGATCTCCCTTCGGTGTTCTGACGGCGTCCTCAGAATCCGTGCAGCGGCGCGCCCGCCATCTCGCCCTGGTCGTCGGTCGTCACTCGCGTCCAGCCCTTGAACAGCGTGATCGTCGCCGGTTCTGCAAGCAGCGGCTCACGAGCTGCGCGCTGCTGGTCAGGTCGCGCCGATCGGGCGCCGCCCGCTCGTCGTCATCGCTCCGCTTGGCGTCAGCGACAAGATGAAGACGACGATCGCGACGATCAGGTTATTCCACAGCGTTGCGGTGTCCGCGTGCGGGAAGAACCAGGTCGAGACGAACAGCCATACAGCCAGGGCCGTATTCGCCCAGCGCACCGGTGGCTGGAACAGCGCCGCGATCGCGACGATGAACATCAGAGCTCCGACGATCCACGTGTTCGCCTGCGCGGACAGGGTGTGCGGCCACACGAAGGCCGAGATGAACAGCCAGGCCCCTGCGAGGATGTTGATCCAGCGCGGCCATGCGCTCGTATCGCTGATGTCTGTCATGGAAACCTCCTGAACGCGCATGCGAGCAAGCGCGATGCCGTGGGAGTGCTCCGGCCCCGACCGGGATCGCGACGCGCTCGCCCTGGGCGAGGATCTCGGCGGCGTGCTGGAGCTCGTCGTCGGTGCGAGCCCGACGCCGGTCGCTCGTCGGAGCGCGGCATCGATGCTGCACGATCGACTCGACATGTTCGGCTACGTCGTCGCCCTGGGGTGCGTGCTCGTCGGATCTCTGGTGTTCCTGGCTTCCACGCGGTCGTGGCGCGGCAAGCGTCGGCGCCTCGCACGACGCCGAACCGCCCGCGAGCGTCGCGAGGAACGGCTCGAGCGTCATGGTTGTCGCAGCGAGCGTCACGAGCTCCTCGCGACGCTCGTCGACCAGCTCGACGCCGTCGCGCCCGAAGACGTGACGCGCCTCGAGCTCGATGCCATGCTCGAGATGCACGCGAGCTTGCTCGTGGAACGACGCTCGCTGGCCGACGCGTTGCGGACGCGATCGCGGGACCAGACGTCGGCCGCGTTGCCGCTGCTCGCCTCGATCCGCGAGCGCGAGGCCGCGGTGTGCGCGAACCATGCACAGCGCATCGCGATGGCCGACGAGCAACTCGCCGAGATCGACGCGCTCGTGCGGCTGTACTGCGAGCGCGCGGTCCTGGGCGACGAGGAGCTCGAGTCCGGCGCAGAGTCACGGATCGATGACGTCATCGTGATGATCGACGCGGACGATGCGATCGACGCGGAGGTGTCGCGTGAAGCCAGCGCGGCTCAGTTGTAGCGTGCCGAGCCATCACGAACGAAGCTGAGGTTCCCGCTGCGCTCCAGGTAGGCCACGCGCACGGTCGAGAGGTCCTCCGTGCCTGCCGTCGAGCGAAGCGCGCCACGCAGGTCTTCCTCGGTGACCGCAGCGCGCCGCATCTCGTCCTGCTGGAGCACACCGTCGCGCACCAGCGCGATCGGTCGGGCCTCGAGCCGCTCGCGGATCGTGCGAAAGCGAAACGCCAGCCGCGAGACTGCCCAGTGGAGCCCGACGAGGACCGCGGCGGCGGCGAACGTCGGACCGAGCGGAGAGTTCCCCGTCAACGCTCGGCTCAGCGTCGTCCCGAGGAGCACTGCGGCGACGATGTCGAACGACGCGAAACGGCCAAACGTTCGGCGTTCGCCGACGCGGATCAGCAGAACCAGGTACGCGAACACGACGGTGGCGCGCAGGCACATCTGCCACCACGAGCCGGTTTGCGCGTTCGCGCCGAAGATGTGGTCCACGATCAGGTCCGCCGATTCTGGTGGTCTTGCTTGCTGGAGGCCCGGCCCGGGCTCGGGCCCGCGAGCGCGAGGGCAGGGCAGCGCAGCGCGATCCGGGCAAACTTCAGCGGTCTCATGAGCTCCTCGCCTTCGGAGGAGATTCGATGCAAGCGACGGCGCCGGCACGTGCCCTGCGTGATTCGAGCACGCACATCTCGGAACGCCTCCTGCACCTCCATCGATCGGAGGTGCTCCATGTCAACCATCAGATCCGATAGCGCCGGCACCGAGTCAGAAGCCGACAAGACGACGGCCGCGACGATCACCGGCGGGTCCTCGCTCGAGGCGATCGGTGGTGGCGGCGCGGTCGTGCTCGCGATCATCGCGCTTGCCGGCTATCTGCCGTTCTATCTCACCGCGATCGCGACGATCGGGATCGGTGGTGCGCTGCTGGCACACGGTGCGGCAGTGGCGGCGCGCTGGAACGAGACGGTCGCTCGCGTCGGCGACGAGAGCGAGCGTGTCGAGCTCGTCGGCGGAATGAGCAGCGAGGTGTTCGGGGGCGCTGCAGGCGTTACCCTCGGGATTCTCGCCCTCGCGAACGTGCTTCCGATGGTGCTGCTGCCGGTCGCGGCGATCGTGCTCGGCGGCTCGATCCTGCTGGCTGCGCCCGCACAGCCCGAGGTGGCTCGGTTTGCGCGCGATCCTGATCGCGGGGTCGGAAGGGCGACGTACCGGGGCATCGAGGCGACGAGCGGCACGATGGCGCTCGCGGGTGCCGGCGCGGTCGTGCTGGGCATCCTCGCGCTGATCCATATCGGGCCGGCGCTGGTGCTCTCGGTGGTCGCGATGCTGGGGCTCGGTGGCGCAGTGCTCCTCACCGGGGGCACGCTCACCGCGCGGTTCGCGAGGAACCTGCACTACGCTCACTGACCGAACGTG
>JBLMXA010000913.1:0-3189 GCA_050257515.1 Acidobacteriota bacterium
CCGGTCCCCGAGCTGACGCACGCGTGGGCCTATGTCCTGCTGTGCGCCGACAAGAACGGCGATACCAGCGCGGCGACGCTCGCGGCGGCCCGGCTGCGCGCGCTCGGTGGCTCGACCGACATCGATGCGACGCTGATGGCGCGTTACCCCGAAGTCGACGCGCTGTCGAACCGTCAGTTCGTCGACGTCGACGTGGTGCCGGAGGTCGCCGGCGCGACGATCTACGTCGACTTCGCGCCGGCGAGCGGAACGCACCTCGTGCTGACCGCGGGCGAGCACGTGATCGCGGCGGCCGCCGGCACGCGGCGCGGCTACGTCGCGGGTCCCGCGGTGCCCTCGCAGAAGACCGTCGCGATCCCGATGCCCGATCAGGCCGGGCCGTACGGCGCGCTCGCGGCTCGCATCGCGAGCTGGAAGGGCAAGCTGCCCGCGCCGTCCGAGCTCGCCGCGGTGCTGAAGCAGGTGCACGCGCGCGTGGCGCTGATCCGGCACGGCGACGTCGTCGAGGCGTGGGGCCACTCGGGGCTCGCGTCGCCGGTGATCCGCCTCGGCGGGGACGACGGCACGCGGCAGATCGGCGACGTCGATCGGCTCGCGCAGCTGATCGCCGACCGCGTCACCGCGTGGAACGAGCACGCGCCGGATCCCGATCAGCCGCTGCTCGTCGAGGACGTCCGGCTGCGCGCGGCGGCGAAGACGAAGGCCGAGGACCACACGCAGTGGTGGGTCTACGCGACGATCGGCGGTGCGCTGCTCGCCGGCGCGATCGTGATCTACGCGCACGATCAGGCGTCCGATACCCAGCGGGTGGAGCTTCACTACCCATGAGGCGCGTGATCCTCGTGCTGGTGCTGCTGTGGTCGGCGATCGCCGGCGCGGTGCCGCTCGTGCCGCTGCCGTCGCGCGGGCGCGTCGAGATCAGCTACGAGCCCGGTCTCGAGGACACCGCGCGCTCGCTGCAGCAATCCGCCGAGTCCGCGCTCGCCGAGATCTCGAGCGACCTCGTCGATCTGCCGCAGCCGCGCGAGATCCACGTCCAGCTCGTGCGCGACGCCTCCGAGCTCCCCGATGTCGCGCCGCAGGGCCGCGGGGCGCCGGCGTGGGCGATCGGCGTCGCGTATCCCGACCTCGGCGTGATCAGCGTGGCGACCCGCCGCGGCGGCTCGCTCGTCGATCCGACCGACACGCTGCGCCACGAGCTCGCGCACATCGCGCTCGGCGCGGCGCTCGGCGACCGGGCGCCGCACTGGCTGCACGAGGGCTTCGCGTATCAGCACTCCGCCGAGTGGTCGTGGGATCGCACCGAGACGCTCGCCGGCATGGCGTGGTTCAACGGCATCGTCCCGCTCGACCAGCTCGACCGCAGCTTCCCCGCCGAGGAGGCGCCCGCCAACCGCGCGTACGCCGAGGCGTACGACTTCGTCGGCTACCTGTCGCGGCGCGGCCGCTACGAGGACACCGCGGATGACGGCGACCGCTATCCATTCCGCCACTTCCTGACGCTGGTCGGCCAGACCGGCGATCTCGACGGCGCGGCGATCAAGGCGTTCGGCAAGCCGCTGCGCGCGCTGTTCGACGAGTGGAAGGACACGCTGTCGCAGCGCTACCTGATGGCGCCGATCGGGCTGATCGGGCTCGGCGTGTGGATCCTGTGCGCGATCCTGCTCGCGCTCGCGTGGCGCCGCCGGCGCCGGCTCAACCGGACGCGGCTCGCCCAGTGGGACCGCGAGGAGCGTGCGTTCGACGAGTGGCTCGCGACGTACTACGCGCCGCCACGGCGCGATGACGACGACGGCGACGACGAGCCCAAGCTCGTCAATTGATCGGCGTGCCGCCGAGCGCGGCGCCGTCGGCGCAGATGTCCTCGGGGCCCTGCGCCGCGTGATCGTCGTAGAAGAACTGCAGCGTCGTCGGATCGGCGCACGCGTTGCCCGCCGAGTAATAGACGCCCCACGCGACCGCATCGACGCTGTTGTCGTCGGGCAGCAGCGGATCCGCGACGACGAGCGCGCGCTGCCGGACCGGCGACGTGCACGTCGAGTCGACCGGCAGCGCCTTGACCACCGCGTCGAGCTGGGCGGCGACGTCCGGGCAGCCGGCATCGCAGCGATACGCGTACACGACCGCGCCGTGCTCGAGGTCATGCAGCCAGTAGCCGCGCGCGAGGTTCTCGTAGTGCTCGTCGTACTCGGCCCACACCGGGTAGTGCGGCCCGCTCGTCGGCGGGTTGCTCGTCCACATCGGCATCGTGCCGATATCGACGTGCGGCGACGCCACCGTCGGGACGTCGGTCACGGTGCCGCTACACGGGTCCGGCGGCGGCTTCGCCTTCTGCGACGCGCACGCGCCTACGACGACGAACAAGCTGCGCAAAATCCATCGCACACGCGGGCACATCACTTGCTGCTCTCCATAGCATGCCTGCCGAGATCCAGATCGATCTGCCGTACCCCACGCAGCTCTCGCGCGCTCACCTGCTCGTCCGGCTGCTCGTCGCGATCGTGGTCGGCGGGCTGACCCGGGGCATCGGCGGCTGGCCGGGGGGCATCCTGTACCTCGCGCTGCCGGCGATCGCCGCGATCCTGATCTCGCAGCACGGCGCGGTCCGCTACCTCGGCAGCGACGCCCCCAAGATCGTCCGCGTGCTCGACTGGATCCTCGGCTTCCTCGCCTACATGACGCTGCTGACCGACGAGTTCCCGGGCAAGCAGCCGCGCGTCCGCTACGACTTCGTACCGAGCGGATCTCCGACGGTCGGCTCGGCGGTGCTGCGGATCTTCACGTCGATCCCCGCCGCGATCGTGATCGGCCTGCTCGGCATCGTGGCCGGCTTCATCGCGTTCCTGCAGATGGTGTGGGTCCTGTTCGTCGGCCACTACCCGAGGTCGTGGTTCGAGTTCCAGTGCGGGATGCTGAGGATCCAGGCGCGGCTCTACGCGTATCACGCGTCGCTGACCGAGACGTACCCGACGTTCTCGTTCCACACGACGCTGCCGGCCGCTCGCATCAGCGCGGTATGACGAACAGGAAGTCGCGCGGCGGCACGAACCGGTAGCCGTCCTCGGTGACGCGGATGATCTCCGAGCCGTCCTCGCCGAGCAGGCGGCGGATGCGCATGATGTTGGTGAACAGCGCCGCGTCGTGGCGCAGCGGGTGGTACTCGACGTTCCACACCGCCTGCACGATCGC
>JBLMXA010000914.1:0-6727 GCA_050257515.1 Acidobacteriota bacterium
CGCGGAGGACGTCATCGTCGCCGAGAACCCGTCCGTGCCCTCGGGCGCGAACGCGAGGCGCGCGCTGCCGGCGGCGAGCACGAGCTCGTCGGCGGTCGCGCGGACGACGCCGAACCGCGCCGCGCGGTGCCACGCGAGCCCGGCGGGCTCGCTCGGGCTCGCGACGAACAGCCAGTACGGATCGAAGCTATCGCCGGCGTCGAGATCGTCGACCGTGCCGACCGCGAACGCGCTCGCCTCGAAGGTCAGCAGCACGCTGCCGTCGCGCGAGAAGGTCAGCGTCTGGCTGTCCGCCGACAGGTCGAGCGTCGCCGCGCCCGACACCAGCGTCGCCGGCCCTCCCGGCATGTCGTCGCCGCAGGCAGCGGCGAGCAGCAGGGCGAGCCAGACGTGGCGCACGCCGCGAACCTACACCTAATCCTCGGGGAGCGACCCGCCCTCGAGGCCCTTGTCGTTGTCGTCGTCCTTCGGCGCCGGACGGATGTAGATGTCGTCGATGCGCCACTCGTCGTCCTCCTTCTTGAGGACGATGCGGTAGCGCATGCCGTTCTCGTCCCACCGCAGCTCGGCGCGATCGGGACCGTAGTTGTCGATCGGGCCGCCGACGTGCTTCTGCAGCCCGCTCATGAAGCCCTGGATCTGCTTCGCGAGCCCGTCGCGGCGGCGCTGGGTGAGCGTGCCGAGCGCGGCGGTGACATCTCGCGCGGCGACCGCGTCGGCGAACATCCTGAGCGCGTCGCTCGGCCGCTTCGCGCGCGAGCGGCTGACGAGCTCGGACTCGAGCCGCCACGCCTTGCCCTCGCGCTCGAGCTCCACGAGCTTGCCGTCGGAGAAGGCGACGAGCGCGCGCTCGCCGACGTCCGGGTTGCCCTTCAGGCTGTCCTCGAGCGCCTTCGCCTGCCAGCGCCGCTCGGCGTCGCCCTGCTTCCACTCGAGCGCGAACTCGTCGTAGCTGAGCTTGCGCCGCACGTCGGACGACAACAGGTCGTACGCGGCGTGCGCATCGTTGGCGCGCAGTGCCTGGACGTAGGCCCGCACGCCATCGGCGGCCGGCGACGACGGTCCAGCCGGCCCGCCGCATGCGGCGAGCGCGATCACGAGAGCGAGCGCGCGTTGCACGCCGCGGTTGTAGCACGCCGAAAAACAAGACGGCCGAAGCACCATGCTTCGGCCGCCCCCCGCGCTGCGTGGCCGTCCGTCAAGATCCGGCAGCGAAGGATGTCTGTCGGTATTGCGAGGCAGATGCCAGCGGCGGATGGCGGGCAACCCCGTGGTCCGATCGCGCAAGTAGCCGCAGCCCCGTGCCATTCGTCAGGGCCGTGTGAACGGCCGTTGATGGAGTGGTGTGAATCGGGGCATTCAGCCCCGCGGGCCATCCGTCAGCTGGATCTCGGAGTGGCGGGCTTCCGGCAGCTTGTCCGGGTAGTCGAGCGTGAAGTGCAGGCCGCGCGACTCCTTGCGGCGGCGGGCGCTCTCGATGATGAGGTGCGCGACGAGCGCGAGGTTGCGCAGCTCGACGAGGTCGCTCGTCACCTTGAAGTCGATGTAGTACTCGCGGATCTCGTCGCGCAGGATCTCGATGCGGCGGCGCGCGCGCTCGAGGCGCTTGTCGCTCCGCACGATGCCGACGTACGACCACATGAAGCGGCGGATCTCGTCCCAGTTGAGCGTCACGACGATCGCGTCGTTGGAGTCGGTCGCGTTGCCGCTCGACCACGGCGCGACCTTCTCGAGGCGGTGGCGCGGCTCGTCGCGCACCGCCGCGGCCGCGCGCGTCGAGAACACCATGCCCTCGAGCAGCGAGTTCGACGCGAGCCGGTTCGCGCCGTGCAGGCCGGTGAACGCGCACTCGCCGATCGCGTAGAGCCCGCGAATCGTGGTCGCGCCCTGGTGGTCGGTCTTGATGCCGCCGCACATGTAGTGCGCGGCGGGCACGACCGGGATCGGCTGCTTCGTGATGTCGATGCCGAGCCCGAGGCAGCGCTCGTGGATGTTCGGGAACCGCGCGCGCACGAACCCCGGATCGAGGTGCGTCATGTCGAGGAACACGGCGTCGGCGCCCGACTTCTTGAGCTCGTTGTCGATCGCGCGGGCGACGACGTCGCGCGGCGCCAGCGACTTCATCGGGTGGTACTTCTCCATGAACGTCTCGCCGCTCGCGAGCTTCAGCACGCCGCCCTCGCCGCGCAGCGCCTCCGAGATCAGGAAGCTGCCCGCGTGCGGGTGGTAGAGCACCGTCGGGTGGAACTGGACGAACTCGAGATCGCCGCACGCGGCGCCGAGCCGGTACGCCATCGCGATGCCGTCGCCGGTCGCGACGTCGGGGTTCGACGTGTAGATGTAGACCTTGCCGGTGCCGCCGGTCGCGAGCACCGTCGCCCGCGCGCAGACCGTCTCGACGACGCCGCGCCGGGTGTCGAGCACGTAGGCGCCGAAGCACGCCGGGTCGCCGCCGTACTTCGCGAGCGACAGCAGGTCGATCGCGATGTGCGAGTCGAGGATCGTGATGTTCGGGTGCGAATTCACCGCCGCGATCAGCGCGCGCTGGATCTCGCGGCCGGTGACGTCCTCCCAGTGGACGACGCGGTTCTGCGTGTGCGCGCCCTCGCGTCCGAGATCGAGCGCGCCCGACGCGTCGCGCGCGAGCCGCACGCCCACGTCGAGCAGCCGCTGGACCTGCTTCGGTCCGTCCTCGACGCACAGCTCGACGACGTCGCGATCGCACAGGCCGTCGCCCGCGACCAGCGTGTCCTGCACGTGCTGGTCGAACGAATCCTGTGCGGAAAGCACCGCGGCGACACCGCCCTGCGCCCAGTTCGTGTTGGTGTCGTCGAGCTTCTTCTTCGTCGCGACGACCACGCGGCCGTGCTCTGCCGCCAGCAGCGCGAAGTTGAGACCGGCGATCCCGGATCCGATCACGAGGTAGTCGGTCTCGAGCGGCGCGGTCATCTGCGGGCGCACCATAACATCAGGGCCGTACGAAGATATCGCTGCGATCGTTCTCGACGAAGGCGATGGCGAACAGCGGCACGAACGTCGCGCCGTTCGCGACGAGGCCCTGGTAATCGCCGAGGAAGTAGCTCGAGCCGGGCTGCGCCGGGCGCAGATCGAACGCGCTCGACAGCCGTTCGTCGCTCCACGTGGCGCCGCGGTCGGACGAGCTCGCGAGCCACGCGGCGACGCGGAACGCCGGCGACGACGGATCGTCCAGCCGCGTGTCGTAGTAGAACAGGCCGACCCCGCCGTTGCCGGCGGCGATCGCGGGCGTGAACGCGAACGCGTCGGGATCGCCGTTCGCCTGGATCGGCTGGGACCACGTGACGCCGCCGTCGAGCGAGCGCGCGACCGCGATCGCCGAGTGCATGTTGTCGAAGCCGGAGTCCTGCCACGCGACGTACAGCGCGCCGCTGTCGGGATCGACCGCGAGCTGCGGCAGGCCCTCGCCGGTGCGGATGCCGACGCCGTTCTTGGCGATCTCGACGCCCTGCGCGGGCGCGATCACGACGGGCGCGGACCACGTGTCGCCGTGGTCGGTCGAGCGGATCGCGGCGATCGCGAAGTCCGGGTTCTTCGCGGACGACATCAGGATGCGCAGGAACACGTCGACGAGCGTGCCGTCGGGAAGCACGTCGATCACGTTGCCGATCGTCTGCGCGTCGGTGCCCGGATCGTAGATCGCGCGCGCGGGCTCCCACGCGCCGTCCGTCATCCGCGCGAGCATCGATGGGCCGGTGCCGACCGGATCCATCGGGTGCGAGAGGCCGGTGAGCCGGTCCCAGACCGCGTACGCGCGGCCGGCGTCGTGCGGGTCGGCGGTGATCGACTCCTTGTCGTTGAACACGTCGGGATCGTCGTCGGCGAGCAGCGCGATCGGCTCGTCCCACGTCGCGCCGCCGTCGCGCGAGCTCGCGGCGAGCACCGCGCTGCGATCGGTCGTCGCGTCGAACGAGATCGAGATCGCGTACGGCGTGCCGTCGGCGGCGATCGACACCCACGGGTCGCTCGCGCGCTGGTAGTCACCGCCGGCGCAGTGCGAGAACTTCGGCAGGCTGCGCCGCCACGTGACGCCGCCGTCGAAGCTGACCGCGGTGCCGAGGCCGTTCGCGCCGCCGTTCGACCACCGGTCCTGCTGCCACGCCGCGACGAGGTGCCCGGGGTCGCCCGGATCGATCGCGAGCGACGGCTCGAGCTCGAGGCCGGGGTAGCTCGTGCCGGGCTGCGCCGCGCCGTTGCAGCTGTCGGCGTACGGGCTGGCGCCGCTGACCTCGACGAGCGAGTCGTAGCGATAGCGCGTGTTGTCGCCGCAGGCCGCGAGCACCACCACCAGCAGGACGACGCGCATGTGCGGTCCGACCATACAGTTTTTGCGAGCCCGAAGGGCCCACGGTACGCTGTTGGTCGTGCTGCGAGTCGCCGTCCTGATCGGGCTCGGGCTCGGCCTCGGGGTCGGGCTCGCGTACGCCGACGTCTATGCGTGGACCGACTCGGACGGCGTCACCCACTTCACGAACATCAGGCCGGGCGGCGGTCCGGGGAAGTGGAAGAAGGTGCTCGACAGCGCGGCGCCGGCGGGGAGCAAGGCGTCGGCCGAGCGCGGCAGCTGTCCGCGCTGCGACAAGGTGCCGGCGACCGACACGTCGCCCGACCGCTTCCACCGCTACGACCAGTACATCTACGAGGCGTCGCAGCTGTACAAGATCCCGGTGCCGCTGATCCGCGCGGTGATCAAGGTCGAGAGCGACTACGACCCGCACGTCGTGTCGTCGGCGGACTGCAAGGGGCTGATGCAGGTCCACCCGCAGGTCGAGATCGACATGGGCGCGCAGGGCGACATCTTCGATCCGCGCACGAACATCATGACCGGCACGCGCCTGTTGCGGTGGCTCGCGAACCGCGTCGATGGCGACCTCGTGCTGACGATCGCCGGCTATCACGCCGGGCTCGGGTCGCTCGCGAAGTTCGGCTACACCGTGCCGCCCTACGCGTACACCCGCCAGTACCTGAAGATGGTGCTCGAGCGCTACTACCAGTACAAGGCGGAAGAGCAGAAGCAACGGGCACAGTAGTGCTGCGCGTCGTCGTTTGCGAGCAGGGCCAGGCCGCGCTGCCGGCGGTCGACGTCGCCGGCGACTTCGTCGTGGGCGAGGGCGAAGGCGCGCGGATCCGGCTGCCCGCCGGCGCCGGCCGGGTGCAGGTGCGCGCCGCCGACATCGGCGACGGCAAGACGTTCGAGCTCGGCCGCTACCGCGTCGAGATCGCGCCGGCGCCGGCGGGAGCGGTCGCGGCAAGCGTGCAGCGTACCGAGAGCCTCGCGCGCGAGCTCGTGCGATCGATGCTCGGCGCCGACGCCGCGCCGGCGCTCGAGATCGAGCGCGGCAAGCTGCGCGGCGCGCGGCGGCTGCTCGCGCCGCCGGACTCGGTGCTCGTGATCGGGCGCGGCGATGAGGCGGGCTGGATCGTCGACGACGGCGACCTGTCGCGCGCGCACGCGGAGGTGAGGCGAGGCTGGGACGGCGTGCGCGTGATCGATCTGGGATCGAAGAACGGCACCAGGGTCGGCGGCAGCAAGGTGCGCGAGGCCGAGCTGCACGACGGCGACGTGATCGAGCTCGGCAAGGTCGCGCTGCGGTTTCACGATCCGGCGGAGCGGCACCTGCGCGGCGGCGAGGCGGAGCGAGGATCGAGCTCGAGCACGAGCACGAGCACGAGCACGAGCACGAGCACGATGTTCTACGTGGCGATGGCCATCTGCGTGGTCGCGGTGATCGGCCTCGCGTGGGTCCTCAGCTCGTGAGGAACGCGAGCACGCGCGCGATCGCGGCCGGGCGATCCTCGGCCATCCCCGGCAGCTCGTACCGCACGCTCCTGGTCACGAGGTCGGTCACGGGGCCACGGGCAGCGTAGAGACGACTCCCCGGTGGGGTCAACGGTTCCACCACCCCCGCCGTCGCGATCTCGCGAGGTTGCGTTTCGTAGGCCAGGGAACATTCCTTGCAGCATCGAGGTTCGTGATCGGTGTCGTGGTCCTGGCGGGGTGCGTGCTGGCGGTCCTGGCGGCCGGCTGGATCGTCTACCAGCTGTACGCGCCGCAGCGGCGGTCGACGGCGGCCAGGCCGCAGCGCTCGCCGATGCCCGCGATCGTCGACGCCGCGTTCTCGCCGCGCGTGGCGCCGCAACCGCCGCGCAGCCGGCTCGCGCGCGGCACCGGCGCGAACCTCAGCAAGCGGCCCGCGCGCAACGACCGCACCGAGCGCGTCGAGCCGATGCCGTTTTATCGCCAGTAGCGGTCAGTCGCCGAACAGCGACAGCTGCGGGCCCTTCGGTCGGCGGAACCGCGACGGGAAGTCGCGCTCGTCGTCGCGATCGTTCAGGCCGAGCCGCTTGACCGTGGTCTCGAACATCGTCGCGATCGTCTGCGCGTACACGCCCTCGCCGCGTCCTCGCACGTGGAAGCGAGGGTCGTAGAGCTTGTCGCCGCCGCGGGTGCCGCGGATGCGGTGCAGGATCTTGTCGGCGGCGAGCGGCACGGCGACGCGCAGCCGGTCCTCGAACACCTGCTGGACCGCGCCGGGCAGCCGCAGCAGCGCCCACCCCGCGCTGGTCGCGCCCGCCGCGCGTGCCGCCTCGAGCACGCGCACGAGCTGGTCATCGTTGAGGCCGGGGATGATCGGCGCGCACATCACGCCGACCGGCACGCCGGCCTTCGCGAGGGTCTCGATCACGCGCA
>JBLMXA010000915.1:0-3808 GCA_050257515.1 Acidobacteriota bacterium
GCCGCATTCGCATCCCCGCGCCGCATCGAGCTCTCCCAGCTCGAGCTGCACGGCGAGACCGATGCGACCCGGCTCCGCGTCGACGTCGACGATCTCCGCACCCTCCGCCAGCAGCTCGAGCACGCGCGCACGTTCGGAGATACCGAGCACGTCACGCCGCTCGTCGAGGCGCTCGCGCGCTGGCGCGAGGTCGGCACGAAGGTGACGATCGCGTGCGACTCGCAGAGCCGCATGGACCGGCTGCGCGGCGTGCTCGAGGCGCGCGGGGTCATCGGCGTGGGCGACGTCGCGCTCGTGCCGGGCGCGCCGAGCTACTCGTTCGCGTCGCCCAAGGACGGCATCGCGCTCGTCACGACCGCCGACGTGTTCGGCGCGCGCGTCCATCACCCGACGTCGAGGAAGCGCGCGGCGGACGCGCTGCTCGGCGGCGTCGCCGACTGGAGCCAGCTCGCCGCGGGTGACTATCTCGTCCACCAGCGCCACGGCGTCGGCCGCTACCAGGGCCTCGAGAAGCTCGCGGTCGTCGGCGTCACCGAGGTCGACTGTCTCAAGCTCGAGTACGACGGCGGCACGCTGTATTTGCCGGTGTACCGGCTCGGCGAGGTGCAGCGCTACGTCGGCGCCGAGGGCCACGCGCCGAGGCTCGACAAGCTCGGCGGCGTCACGTGGGAGGCGACGCGCAGCAAGGTCGCGCGCCACGTCCGCGCGCTCGCCGAGGAGCTGCTGCAGATCTACGCGCAGCGCGCGGCGCTGCCGGGCCACCGCTTCCCGCCGGCGGACGATCAGTTCCGCGAGCTCGAGGCGCTGTTCCCGTTCGACGAGACGCCGGATCAGGCCGAGGCGATCGACGCGGTGCTCGCGGACATGGAGGCGCCGCGCGCGATGGACCGCCTGGTCTGCGGCGACGTCGGCTACGGCAAGACCGAGGTCGCGCTGCGCGCGATCTTCAAGGCCGTGCAGGGCGGCAAGCAGGCCGCGGTGCTCGCGCCGACGACCGTGCTCGTCGAGCAGCACTTCCGCACGCTCGGCGAGCGCTACCAGGGGTTCCCGATCAACGTCGGCAAGCTGTCGCGGTTCCAGAGCAAGAAGGAGCAGGTCGACACCGTCAAGCGGCTCACCGAGGGCAAGCTCGACGTCGTCGTCGGCACGCACCGGCTGCTGTCGGCCGACGTGCGGTTCAAGGATCTCGGCCTGCTCGTGATCGACGAGGAGCAGCGGTTCGGCGTCGCGCACAAGGAGCGGATCAAGAAGACGAAGACGCAGGTCGACGTGCTGACGCTGACCGCGACGCCGATCCCGCGCACGCTGCACCTCGCGATGGCCGGGCTGCGCGACCTGTCGATCATCGCGACGCCGCCCGCAGACCGCCGCGCGGTGCGCACGTTCGTGTCGCGCCTCGACGACGCGACGATCAAGGAGGCGATCGAGCGCGAGCTCGCGCGCGGCGGCCAGGTGTTCTGGATCACGCCGACGATCGGCACGATGGGCCAGCAGGAGGCCGATCACCGGCTGCCGAACGACGCGCGGCCGCGCAAGAAGGAGTCACGAGAAGACGACCGTACGATCGACGAGTGGGCGGACTACGTCCGCAAGCTCGTGCCCGCGGCTCGTGTCGGGATCGGCCACGGCTCGCTCGCTCCAGATGCTCTCGAGAAGGTCATGATGCAGTTCGTCTCGGGCGAGCTCGATGTGATGATCGCGACGACGATCGTCGAGAGCGGCCTCGACATCCCGCGCGCGAATACGATGTTTGTCTCGCGCGCCGATGCGTTCGGGCTCGCGCAGCTCTACCAGCTGCGCGGCCGCATCGGCCGTTCGAAGGACCGTGCGTATTGCTACCTGCTGGTGCCCAGCCCACGCCACGTCACCGACGAGGCGCGCCGCCGGCTCGAGGCGCTGCAGCGGTTCACCGAGCTCGGCGCGGGCTTCCAGATCGCGTCGCAGGACCTCGAGATCCGCGGCGGCGGCGAGCTGCTCGGCGCGAAGCAGTCGGGCTCGATCGCGGCGGTCGGGTTCGATCAGTACGTGAAGATGCTCGAGGCGGCGGTCGCCGAGCTGCGCGGCGAGCCGATCCACTCGGCGATCGATCCCGAGCTCGCGATCGAGACGCCCGGCTTCATCCCCGACGACTACGTGCCCGACCCGGGCCAGCGGCTCGAGCTGTACAAGCGGCTGTCCGCGGTCGCCGACGACGACGAGCTGCAGGCGGTGATGACCGAGATCTCCGATCGCTACGGCCCGCTGCCCGGCGACGCCGTGCTGCTCGGCGAGCTCATGGGCATCAAGGCGATCGCCCGCAAGCTCGGCGTGCTCGCGCTCGAGGTCGCGAGCACGCGCGTCGCGATCGCGCTGCCCGCCGACACGCCGCTCGATCCCGTTCGCGCCGGCTGGCGCCGCCTCCCCGACGGCCGGTTCGCGACCGCGCCGCCCGCGCGCTCCGCCCTGCTCCGCCTCGTCGCCCAGCGCTAGCTCCGTTTCCCATCTCGCAACGAGCGCCTCCGTGCATGCGCCGTGATCTCGCGCCCTTAACGCCGCTCCCTTTCCCATTCTTCAACTTCCGCGCGATTCCGGCGTAGCTCGCAGCGCGCAACACGTCCGGGTCTGGGGAGCTAGCCGCCGTAGCCGAGGCCGCCGTAGAGCTGCGCGTCGGTGGCGCGCGACTCGTCGAGGCAGGTCGTCCACGCGCGGCCGGCGCGGCACGGCGTCAGCGTGAACAGCACGCCGTCGATGCCGACGAACAGGCCGGCGCGCGTGCGCTCGAGCTCGCGGATCAGCACGACGCGGGCGTCGCCGGGGCGCTCGCCGCCCGGAGGCCGCGCGAAGTGGGCGCCCTCGACGTGCATCGGATCGACGAAGCGGATGCGGTCGCCGCGGCCGTCCTGCCACGTCGACCCGCTGAGAAACCGCACCAGGCTCGCGCGATCGATGCGGTCGAGCGTCGCCGGCTGCGTCCGCGTGTAGCGCACCGGCACCTGCGGCGGCGGTGGCGGTGGCATCCGGCGAACGTGGCGGTACTTGAGGCACGGCCTGCCGGCCGGGCACGCATCGGCGGGCATCGTGGCGGCGACCGCGACGGCGAGCACGACCAGCAAGCGAATCCCCATGCTCGATCCAACGCCTACGGCGCCGCCTGGATCTGATGCTTGTTGGCGCCCGGCGTACGTGCTACGTCCCTGAAATCGTATGAAAACTGCCCTGACCGTGCTGATCGGCATCGCGCTCGGCTACGGGCTGTCGATCGGCTGCCACAAGAACGACGCCGAGTCGCAGGCCGCGCCGGCGAAGGCGGCGGGTGGGCCCGCCGGGCCGCCGCAGACCGCGGCCGAGCTGTCCGCGCCGCTCGCGAAGATCGACGACGTCACGATCACGCTCGGCGAGTTCCAGGAGCGCATCAACCGCCAGTCGCCGTACATCCGCGCCCGCTACACGTCGCTCGAGCAGAAGAAGGAGTTCCTCGACTCGCTGATCCGCTTCGAGATCCTCGCCAAGGAGACGTACCGCCGCGGGCTCGACAAGGATCCCGAGGTCGTCCGCACGATGAAGCAGGTGATGATCCAGAAGCTGATGCGCGACGAGTTCGACACCAAGGTCACCGCCGACACCGTCAGTGACGACGAGATGAAGAAGTACTACGACGCCAACGTCGCCGATTACGTCAAGCCCGAGGAGGTCCGCGCCTCGGCGATCATCCTCAAGAACAAGGCGCAGGCGCAGCGCGTGCTGATCGATGCGAAGGGCGACGCGGGTAAGACCAACAAGGGCTTTCGCGACCTGGTCATGAAGTTCTCGTCCGACGAGGAGACCAAGC
>JBLMXA010000916.1:0-2922 GCA_050257515.1 Acidobacteriota bacterium
GTCTCGCGATCCGCGCTTCGTGCCCGGCGTGTGGGGTCCCTACTACGGCGCGCTCGTGCCCGGGCTGTGGCTCACCGAGGGCGGCCAGAGCGCGACCGGCGCGCTGATCGACTACACGATCCGCAACCACGCCCGCGGCGCCGAGCTCGCGGCACGCGCGCAGGCCGACGGCACGACGGTGTACGCGATCCTCAACGCGCGGCTCGACGCGCTCGCGGTCGGACTGCCGTCGCTCGGCATGCTCGCACGCGACCTCCACGTGCTCCCCGATCACCACGGCAACCGCTCGCCGCGCGCCGATGCGACGCTGCGCGGCGTGGCCTCGGGGCTGTCACTCGACGACTCGCTCGACGAGCTCGCGCTGCTCTACCTCGCGACGATCCAGGGCCTCGCCCACGGCACGCGCCACGTCGTCGACGCGCTCGTCGAGGGCGGCTTCGAGCTCGACCTCGCGATCGCGTGCGGCGGCGACACCAAGAACCCGGTGTTCCTGCGCGAGCACGCCGACGCGCTCGGCCGCCGCATCGCGCTGCCCGCCGAGCCGGAGTCCGTGCTGCTCGGCAGCGCGATGCTCGGCGCGGTCGCCTGCGGCGATCGAGCGTCGCTGCCCGACGCGATGGCCGCGATGGCGAAGGTCGGCCGCGTGATCGAGCCGTCGCGCGAGCCCGACGTCGCGCGCTTCCACGGACAGAAGCACGCGGTGTTCCTGCGCATGCACGACGACTTCGTCGCGTACCGCGCGATCATGGGCCCGGACAGCTGAGACCTACCGGCTGCGGGGTCGCGCTCGGCGCGCCGCCGCCGCGCAGGTTCTCCGAGCCCCAGCACAGCACCTCCGTGCCGACCAACGCGCAGCCACCGTGCTTGCCGCGGGCGACGCCAGACGCGCCCGCGAGCGCGACGGCTTCGACCGGCGAGGTGACGTCGTGAAACATTCCGTCGCCGAGCTCGCCGCCGCTGCCGACTCCCCAGCAGAACACGCGGCCACCCTGGACGCGCACGCACGTCCCGCCATCTGCGGTCGTCACCTCGACCGCGGCGCCCGCGCCGGCGGGCAGCGTGACGATCGTCGGCGTCAGGTGGTCGGTCGTCGTGCCCAGGCCGAGCTGCCCCGCGCTGTTATCGCCCCAGCAGTAGACGGCGCCAGCCGTCGTGATCGCGCAGGTATGGCTGCCCGCGGTCGAGATGCCCGCCACCGTCCCCGGCACCGCGACCTGCACCGGCGAGTGCTGGTCGGTCTTGGTCCCGTCGCCGAGCATGCCGTAGGTGTTGTCGCCCCAGCACCAGGCGGCGCCGCCGTCGAGCGCGCAACAATGGAAGTTGCTGCACGTCAGCGCGGTCGGCGAGACCACGTTCTTCACGGTGACCGGCGTCGGCGACGAGGTCATCGTGCCGTCGCCGAGCTGGCCGCGGTTGTTGACGCCCCAGCACTTCGCGACGCCGTTGATCACCGCGCAGGTCATCAGCAGTCCCGCGTCGAGCACGCTCACGCTGCCGATCGGCACGGTGACCGGCGTCGGCTTGCCGAGCGACGTCGGCACCGTATCGACCTCGCCGAACGCATCTCCGCCCCAGCATCGCGTTACGCCACCGCCCCACGCGCAGCTATGGACCGGGCCGATCGAGAAATCGTCGATCGTCGCGAGCCCGGGATCGATCGTCACCGGAAGCGCGCTGCTCAGGCTCGTGCCATCGCCCAGAGGGCCCGCGCCCCAGCACAGCAGCTTGCTGCCGGCGCGCGCGCACGCGGTGCCGACCCCGACGTGGACTCGATCGACGGCCGGAAGGGCCACGGCCACGGGATCGGGGCTCGCGGAGCGCGTCCCGCGGCCGAGCTCGCCGGTCGTGTCGTCGCCCCAGCACACGATCCCCGCGCTGGTGACGGCGCACGCGTGGCTGGCGCTCACGGTGAGCTGCGTCGCCCCGGCGACCGCGGCCGAGTGCGCGGTGGTGAACGTCCCTTGCGTCCCGTCGCCCGGCGCGCCCGCGCCCCAGCACGCGATGGTGCCATCCTGCCGCAGCGCGCACGCGAACGCGGGCGACACCGAGACGTCGCTCGCGTTCGTGGTCGACACTACCGAGGCCGGGTGGTTGTTCGTGAACGCGCCATCGCCGAGCTGGCCCGAGTCGCCGCGGCCCCAGCAGCGAACGTCACCGCCCAGCTCGACGGCGCAAGACAGGCCGCCGGCCGAAGCGGCGTTCGCCGCGGTCCCGATTCCCGACACCACGGTCGGGGTCGCTCGATCGCCCGCGGTGTCGCCGAGCTCGCCGTGGCCGTCGTGGCCCCAGCACGCGACCTCGCCGGCAGCCGTGATCGCGCAATCGTGGCGATGGCCCACCGCGATCCGCTGCGTGCCGGCGGTGCCGGCGATCGTCAATGGCGTCGGCGAACCCGTCACGCCCGACGTACCGAGCTCGTCGTACTTGTTGTCGCCCCAGCAGGCGACCGAACGATCGGACGCGCGCACGTAGCAAGCGTGGAACGCACCCGCGGCCAGATCGACCGCTTGCTCGCCCGAGAGCGCGACCGCCGACGGCCCCGGCGCCGGCGAGGTGTTCCCGGCGCCGAGCTGACCGTACGTGTTGTCGCCCCAGCACCAGACGCTGCCGTCCGCGAGGCGCGCGCACGCGAACCGCCGGCCGGTGACGATCTGGACCGCCGGTTCCGCGAGCGCGACGCGCACCGGCTGGAGCACGACGGACGAGCCGCCCGCGGCCACCTGACCGGCATCGTTGACACCCCAGCACCACGCCGAGCCCGCGGCGTCGAGCGCGCACGTGAAGCCATCGCCCGCGGCGATCGCGACGAACGCGCACGGCGTACCACCGGCGTCGTCACGCGGATCGAAGTGAAAACGCCCGCAACTCGCGACGATGACGATCGCAGCGCACCACCTCATCAGTTCTTGACGCGCTGCTGCG
>JBLMXA010000917.1:0-3592 GCA_050257515.1 Acidobacteriota bacterium
GTGCTCGCCGACGGCCAACAGGAGATCGGTCCGGTAGTGGCCGAGCGGGCGGCGCTCGAGCGCGCCGGCCACCGCGAGCTCGGCGTCGAGCTGACGCGTCGCCTCGACGAGATCGCTCGAGCCGCGCGCGATCCGGCGCAGTCCGCGCAGCGCGGTGGTCTCGCGCGGATCGGCGAGCAGCGCGGCATCGTAGTGGGCGCGCGCGCGATCGAGATCGCCGAGCCGCTCGCACAGCCGCCCGGCCTCGACGCGCAGCGTGGCCGAGGCGCTGCTGTCGTCGACCGTCGCGATCTCGCGCTCGTACACGAGCAGCGCGGCCGCGGCCTCGTCGTCGAGCTCCGCCGTCGGCAGCGGCTGGACCTGCTCGGGCAGCTGGATCGCCTCGAGATCGATCGTCGGCTCGATGTCGTGCGCCTCGTCGCCGGGCAGCACCGGCAGCGGCGTCGCCGCGCGCAGCTTCGGCCGCGGACCGGTGCTCGCGTCCGGCAACTCGCCGAGCGGCGGCACCGAGGTCGGCGTCTTCACCCGCGGGTACAGATCGACGAGCGCCGGCGGCCGCTCCGACACCGTCGTGCGCGGGGCGTCGTCCATGCCGCTGGTGGGGAGCAGCCGCGTCTGCGGCTCGTACTCGCCGTCGTCGATCGGCGGCAGCTCGGCCGGGATCTCGAGCGCGTCGTCGAGCTGCGGCGTGAGCGGGACGTAGGCGTCCTCGGCGCGCTCGTCGAGCACCGACTCGTCCTCGAGCGCGATGGTCGACATGTGATCGTCGATCGCGGCGTTCTCTGCTTCTTCCTCCTCGTACGCGCCGACCTCGTGCGGTGCGACCGGGATGCCGAGCTCCTGCGGCACGAGCCGTCCCGGCGTCGACGGCCTGCGGCGCGGCACGGGCGGCACGAAGCTCGGATCCTCGTCGGCGCCGACCGCGGCGGCGACGTCGGAGAAGTCGTCCTCGGCGGCCGGCGCGACCGGCACGTCGACCTCGATCTTCGGCTCGGAGGCCGGCCGCTCGGGCGCGACCGCCGGCACCTTGAACGCCTCGGTGCGGCGAACGACGTGCGCGACCGTGCGCCGCGGCGCGACCGGCACCGGCGAGACCGACTCGGATGCCGAGGGCTCGGCCGACTCGGCGCCGATCTCGATCTCGTACTCGTCGGGCTCGGGCTCCGCCGGCTCGGGCTCGAACGACGGTGTGAACGACAGCGGCGGCGGCGCGGTCGGCGCCTTCGAGCGATCGTGGCCGCGCGACTGCAGGGCGCGTGCCTCGATCTCCCCGGGATCGGCGATCTTCGTGACCTCCGGGCCGAACGAGCTGTCGCCGGTGATCGGATAGCCCGCCGACGGCGTCACGCGCGGCACCGGGATCGACTCCGGCGTGCGGCGGATGATCGCGGCGGTGCGGCGCACGGCCGGCGCAGGCTTCGGTGGCGGCGCCAGCGGATCGTCGGTCAGGGCACGGCCGATGGGTGGCGACACGAAGCCGGGCCGCGACGCCGACGTGTACACGCCGTCATCGTCATCATCGAACGAGCTCTCGATCTCGAGCAGCTCGGTCTCCGGCTCGCTGTCGACGCGCGGCAGCGAGCCGCTCGAGCTGCCGAGCATCTCGGCGAGCGCGGCGGGCTCGCCCTCCGTGCCGACGTCCGAGAAGTCGGTCTCGTTCTCGGCGATCTCCCACGCGGGCGACGATGCCGACGGCGCGGGCTCGTTCTCGATCGCGTTGTCGAGCGTCATCTGCGCGTCGAGATCATCGAGCGTGTGGCTGAGCTCGGGCGCGGTGAGCGCCGGCTCGGGCACGCGCGCCTTCGCCGAGCGCTCGGCCTCGGGCGACGGCGCCGGCCAGTCCATCACCGGCTCGGCGGGCAGCGGCGCGGCCGACTCCGCCGGCTCCTCGGGCACGTGGAGCGCGTCGAACGTCGCATCCCACGCGTCGAGCTCGGAGACGAGCTCGCCCTCGTCGAGGAACGGGCGTGGCGGCTTCTTCGAGTCGCTCATCGCAATGCCTTGAGCGCGATGCCGAGGCGCTCGCGCAGCTTGAGGTGATCCTCCGACACCGACCACGCGACCAGCTCGAGCGCCGGCGGGCTGTCGGCGAGCTCGCGGCCGCCCTTGCCCACGTCGAGCAGCGACAGCGCGACGGCGAGATCGCCGCACCAGAGCAGCGCGGCACGGTGGCTGGCCGCGAGCGCCCGGGCACGCATGCCCTCGACGTCGACGAGCTCGCTCGCGCGCTGCTGCGCGAGCTGCTGCACGGCCTGCTTCGCCTTGCGCGACAGCTCCTTCTTGAGCAGCTTCGCGCGCTCGGCGATCGCGGCGTCGTCGCTCGTGACGGAAGCGGCGAGCGCCTGCGGCACCGGCGCGTCGCACGCTCGCAGCGCGGCGACGACCGTCCAGTCGAGCTCGCCCTCGCGCAGATCGGCGAGCGCGACGCTGCCCTCGGCGATCCTGGCGACGCTGCGGCCGAGCAGGAACCGCTGGGCCGGCCCGGCCGCCGCCGCGACGTCGGCGCCCAGGCACAGGATCGGCGTCTCGGCCGCGAGCGCGCGCGCGATGCCGGCGCGGCCGGCGCTGATGTAGAGCTCGACGGTATCGATGCCGAAGCACGCAAGCGCGGTCGCGAGCGGGGCGTAGCGATCGCCGAGCTTCTTGACCGCGAGCCGGTCGCCGCGGGCAAACCCGAGCTTGCCGGCGTCGACGCCGGTCGCGACCTGCACCGCGGGCGCGACGGCGCGCCACATCTCCGCGAGCACGCC
The DNA here is from genome assembly GCA_050257515.1 of Acidobacteriota bacterium. Taxonomy (GTDB): domain Bacteria; phylum Myxococcota_A; class Polyangia; order Haliangiales; family Haliangiaceae; genus JABFXX01. The sequence goes on from JBLMXA010000917.1 coordinate 2,751, forward strand.
GTGGTGATCGCCGCGCAGCACGCTGCGCGCGTGGTCGTCGAGCCTGACGCGCTGCGGGCCCGACAGCTGGGCGCGGCCCTGCGCGAGCACCTGCCGCTGGTCGACGGTCGGCGTGCCGAGCGCCTCCACCGCGACGAGCGCCACCCAGCGCGCGTCGACGTCGGCTTGCCACGCGTTGATCTGCGCGAGCCGCTCGTAGAGCGTGGCGGTCTTGCTGCTGGTCGCGATGCTCTGGCGGAAGCTGTGCGCGGTCGCGGCGAGCATCTGCCCGCGCGCGGCGGGCTCGAGCAGCTCGGCGAGCTCGCGCACGACGTCGAGGTTGAGCGGATCGAGCGTGCGCGCGCGGTCGAGCGCCATCCGCGCGCTGACGCGATCGTTCAGGCGATCGCGCAGCATGAGCCCGAGCCGCAGCTCGTCGCGCGCCTTGTCCTGAGGCGTCGGGCGCATGCGGGCGAGCGCACGCAGCTCCTTGGTCGCACGCTCCCAGTCGTTCGCGCGCAGGCACAGGCCGAGGAGCCGCTCGCGCAGTTGCACGTCGTCGCTGTTCTGCTCGACGACGCGCTCGAGCTGCTCGATCGCGCCCGCGATGTCGCCGGTGTTCTCGGCGAGCACCTGCGACAGCTGCAGCTCGATGTCGGCCTTGCGCGCCGGCCGGGTCTCGGCGGCGAGGTAGCGGCGCCACAGCTGGATCGTCGTGTCGACGTCGCCGGCGGTGAGCGCGAGATCCGCGCGGAACCGCAGCGCCTCGACGTTGCTCGGCGACTGCTCGAGCAGCGAGTCGAGATCGGCCATCGCCGCCGGCTGATCGCCGAGGCCGTGCAGCACGGTCGCGCGCTCGAGGA
>JBLMXA010000918.1:0-2895 GCA_050257515.1 Acidobacteriota bacterium
CGACGTGGTCGTACGTCAGCTCGTCGACCCCGCACGCCACGCCGCAGTACTGGCAGCGATAGCTGTCGCGCGCGTAGATGTTGACGCGCGAGAACTTCACCGGCCTGGGCGCACGGCGGAACAGCTTGCGGAGTCGCACGACCGCCGGGACGCGCAGCATGATGCTCGCCGCGCGAATGGCCGCGTCGTACTCCTCGACGACCTCGACCTTGTCGAGCGCGAGCAGCGTGATCGCGCGCTGCCACGAGATGATCTGGATCGGCTCGTAGCCCTGCGTGAGCAGGAGTGTTCGCGAGGTCTCGGCGAGTGTGGTCACGTCGGTCTCCTTTCATCTGAGGTAGCGGTCGCGGTGGAGGGACTCGAACCCCACGTTCGTTCGCGCCTAACGAACGGATCGACGCTCTTCCAGAGCCATCGATCATCGCTTCACCTGAAGCACCGCGGAGATCGTGAACGTCGTCGCGGGATCGGTTGGAGTCGAACCAACTGCCATCCGGTTAACAACCGGCCGCTCTGCCTGGTGAGCTTCGATCCCAGATACCGGCGCTCGCGCGCCGGCAGCTGCCTTTGGCCGCGCCCTCGCTCAGCGGCCGTGCACGGCCGCGATCGAGGTCGGCGATCACATCCGTCCGTGACAGCCCGGCCGGATGCGCGTGCAGTGGTGGCGCCACGAGTTCGCGCGGGTGCACGATCGCCACGCGTCTGCAGAGAAGGATGCCGGTCGTTCTTGGGCACGCGTCCCGAACTGTGAAGACAACGACCGGCGTTGGAATTGGCGGTCTCGCAACGCGAGACCTGAGTTGCGGATCACCGGTGGCGCACGAGTGCACGGCCGGTGACCCAGAATCGTTTACGAGCCAATCTTCGATTGTCAGAGAACGCAGCTCTCCCGTTTCTCCCGATCTGGAGTCAGATCCGGAGTCGTCACGCAGAGCCGAAACTGGAAAGGGCCGCCTGGTTGCCCGGGCGGCCCTGTCGCACAGAACGCTACAAAAGCGTCCTAGCGGGCAGGACCTCCCCGATCGCTACCGCCGAGGCGGACGTTATGTGGTTTGCACGTGGTCATGATCCTGCCGAGGATGAAACGGATAACAGCGGGCATTCGATCTGTCAAATGATTTCTCGACGAGAAACCGGCGTATTCGCTAATCGCGCGAATCCAAAGCGACCATCGTGATCGGCCTGCCGAGCGCGAGCTCGACGCGATCGCGGCGGCCGAGCAGCTCGCCGCCGGCCTCGATCGCGGTCTCGCGATCGAGCTCGATCGCGACGCGATCGCACAGGAAGTCGGTGACGTGCTCCGAGAAGTACTCGCCGCGAAAGGCCGCCGGCGTACTCCGCATGATCTCGAATAACCCCGCATCGCCACAGCGCAGGTGAAACATGCCCTGTCGCGCGCCGGCGAACGCGAACATCTTGAGGCCGAAGCCGAAGAACGGGATCGTCGCGCCGGCGACCAGCGTGCACTCGCCCGACCACAGCACGCTCCCGGCGGGCTCGATCCGACCGGTCGGGCCGGTCCGGCCCATCTCGATCGCGGGCGCGCCGACGTTCGTCACGGTCGCGCGCGGGCGCGCGCCGGCCGCGAACCGCGGCAGCGAGCGCAGCCCGACCGCGAGCGCGTAGCGGGCCCCGTTGCCGATCAGCCGCCGGGCGACCGGCACGCGATCGACCACGCGCGCGACCGCCTCGTGATCCTCGAGCAGCAGCGCGTCGACGCCCATGCCGACGAACGGCGCGCGCACGCCGAGCACCTCGATCAGCGGCACCGTGCGCCGCGTCCCCGCGCCGCGGCCGAGCCGCTCGAGATCCTCGACGACGTCGTCGCTCGCGCCGACGACGTCGGCGATCGCGTTGCCGGTGCCGAGCCGCAGGATCGCGATCGCCGGCTCGGGCCTGCCGGCGCCGCGGCAGGCCTCGCCGATCAGGGTCAGCCCCATCACCACCGTGCCGTCGCCGCCCGCGAGCACGACGAGATCGACGCCGCGCCGGATCTCGGCGCGGATCGTCTGGCGCGCCTCGGCGAGCGAGCCGGTGACGCGCACGCCGCCGGGCAGCGCGCGCTCGAGCTTGCCGCGCACACGGCCGCGCAGACCGCGCGCGTTGCCGTTCACGATCGCGACGGCTCTCACCGCGCGAACGATACTATGATGCCGCATGGCTCGCCCGTGGGTGCGCCGCCTCCGCATGGTCGCCGAGATCGTCCTGATCTCGATCGCGGTCGGTGCGCTCGGGATGTGGTGCTCGGTGCCGAACACCGCGCCGCTCGCGACCGACAACCCGACCTCGACGGCGTTCATCGACTTGCGGCGCAGCGAGGCCGAGGCCGCCGGCAAGAAGCTCAAGGTGCAGTGGCAGTGGCGGCCGCTCGGCAGGATCTCGCGCTACCTGCGCGCGGCGGTCGTGTTCTCCGAGGACATCAACTTCTACACCCACGACGGCGTCGACTGGAGCGCGCTCGAGTCCGCGGCCGAGAAGGATCTCGGCAAGGGCTCGCTCAGCATCGGCGGCAGCACGATCACGCAGCAGCTCGCGAAGAACCTCTACCTGTCACCGCGCAGGAGCTTCGTGCGCAAGCTGCGCGAGATGTTGATCGCGTTCTCGCTCGAGGATCACCTGACGAAGCTGCGCATCCTCGAGCTCTACCTCAACGTCGTCGAGTGGGGCGATGGCGTGTTCGGCGCCGAGGCCGCGGCGCGCCACTGGTTCGGGCACGGCGCGCAGACGCTGTCGCCGGTGGAGGCCGCGCGGCTCGCGATCGCGCTGCCGAACCCGATCGAGCGCGCACCGAACGTGCGCAGCGCCGAGCTCGCGAAGAAGGCGGTGCGGATCATCCGGATGTTCCGCATGGAGGGCCTCGTCAACGCGGAGCAGGAACGCGCCGCGCTCGACGAG